>CALIZI010000253.1 GCA_938028705.1 uncultured Saprospiraceae bacterium
CAAATTGTCGCGTGTGAAATAATGCTAAGTATTGTCAGTGCATCTCACGCAGAGTTCGCAGAGAACGCAGAGGACTGATAATCAACACTCTGCGTTCTCTGCGAACTCTGCGTGAATCACTTAATAAAAATAAAAATGCGATAATTTGGGCTGCACCCAAACATGACATTGTCAAGATAAAAAACATTATTTTACAATAATTATAAATTATTATTAAATTTAATTTTACACTAAAAAGAACTTTTTACACAAGCCCTGCGAAGAAAAAAATTATTAAAGAATATCAATCTAATTAAATATATTTCTTATATAAAATTAAAATAAATTTCATAAAAATGTCAAAATGTATCCAAATCACTCAAAAACACGTCTTAATTCATGTTAATGTATAATCATATCAAAAAGATTTGTTGTATATTTACGCCACTTCTACTCGTACATTCCCATAAAACTCACCCTAACGATATAAAAATTAATATTGCTCATCCAACGAGGGGTATCTCTCGTTCTTAAAACAATCAACCGAAAAGTAGTATGAAACTACAAATATTATTCTTTGCTATAATGCTATATTGTTCCTGCAATGTTGTTGACAGGGTAGAACAAGCCCTTGATGATGACAAGCTCAAATACGGTAATCGTACCATACGTTCTTTACAGGCAGAATTGAAAAGCGATACCCGCAAAGCTATCCGGCAAATAGGTGTCAGAGAAGCAAAAGAAACGGCGGGCGAATTGTACGCATCGGGCGTGTATGAAAAAGCCTATTATTATTACGATTACATCAATAGGAAAAAACCGCTTGATAAGGAAGTTTCTTACCGCTTGGGCGTGACGGCATTGGCTGTCAGGGATTATGTGAATGCCCAGCAAAATCTGAAATTTTATATCGGCAGAAAAGATTATCCGCTGGCGCGATATTACTACGGTATTTCGCTGATGCACTTGAATGAATACGAGCGTTCGATTCAGCAATTTGACCGTTTTTTGGAAGAATATACCGACGTGGATAGCACCTTATTCGACTTGGCGCAACGGTATAGAGAAGGGGCGACTTTTGCGGTGAATCCGCGTATGAGTACGTATAATCTTGACCGTTTATTTACCAATGTCAATAGCGGATATACCGAAACCGGACCGACAAGCGCAGAGGAAGGCAGGATGTTTTTTACGCATTTTGATAAGGATGCCAAAAGTACGATAAAGGCAGTCAGCTTGGGTGGTATGGACGAACCTACGCCGCTGTCGGAAACTATTAATAAACCCGATTTTATCAATAAAGACCCGATGGTTGCCTCCGATGGTAAGACGCTTTATTTTACCCGTTGCTACTACGGTGAATTGCCGGAGTGCGCTGTATATATCGGAAATATTGAAGATGACGGTGAGGTAAAGGCAGTCAGAAAACTTGGTGAAGGTATTAATTTGCCCGGCTTTTCGAGTATGCACCCTTCGGTGGCGATTAATGAGTTTGGACAAGAAATTTTGTACTTTTCTTCTGACCGTCCGGGGGGCTACGGTGGCTTGGATATTTGGTTTAGCATACGCCTGACCACCGGCAAATATACTCGTGCCTACAATTGCGGCTCGCGTATCAATACGGATTTTGACGAGGTGACTCCCTACTTCAATGAGGAGGAACAAGTGATGTATTTTAGCTCCAATCATCCCGAAACGATGGGCGGTTTTGATGTCTTTAAAGCCAAAGGCGAAAAGAAATATTGGAGTAAAACGATAGGTGTAGGCGTTCCTGTCAATTCGAGTGCCGATGACTATTATTTTCGGATTCAGCAAGATGCCACCGGCTACCTCGTCTCCAATCGGAACGGTGCGCCTTTTGCGGATTATGCGAATTGTTGTGATGATATTTATACCGTAAATGGTAAACGGTGAACGGTTAATGGTTAATGTCTGTTAATTCGTGAACTCGCTACTCGCTAACTCGAAACTCGCTACTCAAATAGAAACTAAAGACAGCATTTGAATTTTGAGGGATTACAGGACTTTCATAGTTTTATCCAAATACCGTCTAAAGTTTCTTTGGGAAATCAAGTGCTGATTTCATGTGTGCTTAAAGACTTAGGAACGTCAATGATGACGGTAGTGCCGTTGCCCAGCGAGGAATCTACGTCCATACTACCGCCGAGGTGCTTGACACGAGTGCGGATTTTTTGTAAGCCAATGCCGCTTTCTTCTGACACCTCACTGGTGTCAAAACCATTTCCGTTGTCTTGTACCAAAATATTAAGGCTATTCTCGTAGTCGGTCAACTGAACGTGTGCTTCGGTGGCTGCGGAGTGTTTGAGAATGTTTTGTATGAGTTCTTGTATGCTTTGGTACAAGGTCAGTTCTTGTTTTTGGCTGAGTCTTTCGTCAAATTGTGTTGTGCCAAATTGAATGTCGGTTTCCGGTGTGGTGAGTTTTTCGCATATATCTTCTACGGCATGCGCCAAGCCGAATTTTTCGAGCATTGGTGGCGATAAGTCATGGGAAATTTTGCGACAAGTTTCATAAGCTTCATTAAGCAAGCCAAAGCCCCTGACAAATACCGCTTTATCTTCTAGGCTTATGTTGTCTTTTACGGATTCAAAGTGCATTCGCGCTGATACCAAACCACTACATACCGAGTCGTGTAGCTCGGAGGATATTTTGGTTCTTTCTTGGAGTTTGGCATCTATTTCGGAGTTGGCGGCTTGTATTTCTACTTCTTGTTCTAAGTTTTTGATGACTTGTCTATGTAGTTTCTCACCTTCTATACGTCTTCCTTCGGATGCTTTTCTTAATTCTTCCTCTTTGATGCGTCTTTTTCTTTCTTCTTCAAGTAGTTTTTTCTTAGCGATAGAGTAAAATATAAGTCCACTAATTATCGATAAGGTCATGAGTATGGCTATAATATATAGAATTTTTTGTTGATGATTTTTTTCTTCAAGTTTAGCTATTTCAATATCTCTTTTGTATTCGCTTATGATTTTTTGTATTTCTATGCCTTTTTTATCATTACTTAAACTATCATTCCACATCGCGTAAGACTCATAATGTGCAAGAGCTTTCTCCGGTTTATTTTGTGCCTTCGCAATTTGGAAAAGCATATATTCAGCACTGCCTAATACCTGATAATCTTTAAGTGGTTGGGCATACACCATACTTGTGTCGCAATAAGAAATAGCCTTTTGATACTTTTTTTCATTATAATAAAGTTCGCAGGTGTTGTAAGTTATAACCGCTACTCCGCGGTCATCTGATAATTCTTTCTTGATAGATAAACTTTTATCAAAATAGTATATTGCATTAATGTTATCATCTTTTTTAAAATAAACAGCTCCTATTCCAGTGTAAATTTTTCCTAAAGCATACTTATTATTAATAGCTTCATTCAAACTTATACTTCTATTATACATCATTAGAGAAGCATCTAATGAGTCCATTCTATAATACATTCCACCAAAATCCTGGTACGTACCTGCCAACTTTTCAGTAACTACTTTATCTTCATCCGGTTGACTTAATTTATCATAACTTATTTTTCTTATTTTTAATGCTTTTTCAAAATATGCAGTGGCTTCATAGAACTTTTCTTGAACGGAGAATATACTACCTAAACTATTATGGGTATCTCCAAGTTCTAAGGGTATAGGATGTAATGCCTCACCTATTTTCAAACTTTTAATATAAAACTCAACAGCTTTATCAGTTTTTCTCTGTATTTTGTAAAAATTTCCAATAAGATTAAGTGATGCTATCTGCCCAACACTATTACTAATTTCCTCCTCAATTTTTAGAGCTTCTTTACAGTCATTGATAGCTTCCTTGTAAAGTTCCTTGTATCTTTTTGCGATTGCCCTGTCTCTAAAGGCTCTTGCCCGTTTTTTCGGATAGACATGTTTACATATATCAATCACCTGATTGGCATACCAAATTGCACTGTCCTGTTGACTTATCCTGTTTTTATTATCAGCTTTTTCTAATAAACCATCTATTTCACTAGGTGTGACAACGTCCATATTGGTCTTACCTTTACGGCTAAAACTGCATATAAGTATGAACAGAGTACTTATAAAAATAACATATTTATATTTTTTCATAAACAATGGATGAAATTATTTTATTGCGGTATAGCTTCAGTCTCACTCGGAATTGCGACTCCATTAGCACTATTAGTCTTTCCTTTTGGTATTGATACAATAATGCTGCTATTAGTATCAGACTCTTCAATAATGATGGAATACGTGTCAGACTCTTCAATGATAATCTTACGTGCAGTTACTGAATACGTGTCAGACTCTTCAATGATAATCTCATCATTAAAATTATTATTTCCTTCTTCACTAATAATAATGCTAGCTTTACTTGCTGTTTCTTTATAGCATACAGTTATTTTCCTTGGCATCGAACTATCACCTACTATATTACCACTAATGGTATAAGTTGTTTTGGGAATATTAACTACGGATCTAGTTATCTGTCCAATAAAATAGATTAGAATATCCAAACAGACTTCACGAGTTCCATTTTGATATCTTGTTGTGCGCATAGTTGTCTTAGTCATGATATTTACATTTTTGTTGTGAATAATTAACACTGCAAAGATATAATGATATATACATTTAAACATCACCATATATAGTGATATACATAAATACTGATTTTGTCATAATATCACTAAATATAGTGATATTGAAAAGTAACCTTTCATAGTGTTGTTATACAAAATAAATCATAGCATCTTTGCGTTGAGAAACAAACAATTACGTGGATGAATTAAGTAGAACAACCACATATACTTATTGCATATCTGACTGTAATTGAGGTTCTATTCTCCCCCTTGTCATTCAAAAGCAAATTAAACTATAAATATAAAAATATTTTTTATATTCTGTGCGTTTATAATTTTTTAATCCTAAATTTAAAACCCCATTATTATGAGTATTTTTGACGTAAAAACAAAAATGATAAAAATAGCTTTAGTAGATGACCACCAACTTCTTATTGATGGCATACAATTATTACTGAAGGATTATCCGACAGTAGAAATAGCACTTACAGCTTATAATGGTAAAGAATTAATAGAAACCTTAAAAAATCAAGAGATAGATATTGTCATACTTGATATTAATATGCCTGAAATGGATGGTGTAGAAACTATAAAAATCTTAAAAAAGGAATTTCCAGAAGTGAAGACTTTAATTCTTTCTACGCTTGACGATACCAAGTTGATAAGGAAAATGCTCAAACTCGGTGCTATGGGGTATATTTTAAAAAATACCTCGCGAGAAGAACTTATAAGGGCTATAGAAACAGTTAATGATGGGGACTATTATTTCACTCCTAAAATACAAAAAAAAGTGCTTGCACTTCCTGCCGAAAAAGGAAAAAAAGAAAAAAAACCATATAAGCGCGAAGGACATCACGCATCTCTTACCAAGCGTGAATTAGAAATCATTAAATTGATTGCTGAGGAGTATTCAGGTCCTGAAATTGCTAAACACCTTTTTATCAGCAAAAATACAGTGGAAACCCACCGTAAGAATATGGTGCAAAAACTCGGAGTAAAAAACACGATAGGACTTGTTAAATACGCAATTAAACATGGTTTAATTGATAACTCTTAAATAACTACTTCCATTCATACCGGCTATCATTTTAAGGTTGCTCAAGATAGCAAGTACTTTGAAGGTACTTGCTATCTTATTAGATAACTCACAGTCTTGAAAAAATATAAATGACTGATTATCATGCTTGAGCAATAGGTACGTGGCCATATATGACATCAATCATTGCTAATGAAAGTATATTTAACTGTATCATTTTTTCTGGAATAGGAAAAATTATAATTTCATTACTGGTAATAATGTGATAGCGACAACTCATGTGTATAGCTTCTATATGAATCTCTGGATAGTCAATTGTTTCTTTTTCCAGTAAATTCAATGCACGTTTTAGTTTTCCTTTCTTGACTAGTTTTAGATACTTGACAGTCACTTGTGGACATAGGAACATAGCGCGTAATTTTAAATAGTTTTAGATTCACTTTCAGTGTTTTTGAGAAGTCATAGAAGGTTCACTTTGTGGTAGGTTTATGCGTACGAAGTTCTGATAATTAACCTACTAATTCAATCACACATTATATGTATAATGATAATAACCAAATATAGTGATGATCTTGACAATGTTATCTTTGAAATTTATTTAATATAAAGTAGATTTTATTTCAAATTGGAGGTGAAATCCGGCAGTAAACTTATCAGACATTTTCAAAATGTCTGATAAGTTTACTGCTACATTCAACGAAAACTTTAACTCATATTAACAAAAAGTCGAACATAACATTGTCAAGTGATATAATTGAGGGTATTTTTTTGCATATAATTTAATGCAATAAAGTGTCTGGGTGAGAGTGGTTTTGGGAGATAAGCAAGGGAATAATTAGTCATACAAAGTAAAAGAATATACAGATAAGTAGCAATACAAGCTATTCACCATATTTCAATATCACTATAAAAGTGATGACCATAAAATGGAAAGTATTTGCCAACTATTTGAAAGGTAATTTTCTGGAAGTTATAATTTCACAACACCTCCCTCAACACCAAATGCGCGTTCAGTTCCGGCATATTATCAATATGGTAGCGATAGAAAAGAATCAGTTTATCGAGTAGGGTTTGTCGTAGGGTATTGGGCAGTTGGAGCTCGTGTATGCGGGTGATGGGTGTGGTGATAAATTGGTGTAGCATTTGGGCGCAGGAGTCGTCCATGCAGTAGAGCGGTTCGGGTTTGTTGGAGGTGAAGATGCCTTCGCGAAGGTCGAAAAAAGGCGTGTGTTCGCTATACGTGCCGCCGGGCATAAAACCCAGAAAATGAGACAATTGCACCATAAAATACAGGTGGATATTGGCTACACTGTGGGGCGTATCGTCCAAGTGTAAAAAGCTGTGATAGAGGAAATTAAACAAGTCGGGATTGGCTTCTGCTTCGCGGATGGTTTTGCGGAGTAGCTCGGTCATAAATGTACCGACGGCGCGTTTGGGCGCATCAAAGGGAATGGAGCGATACAGGTAATTCGGCTTGATTTCTTTGGTGCGATTCAGTTCCTTATCCTTGCGGTGATACACCACGAGGTCGAGCAAAGTCATCATCTGCAATAGCCCTGCACTGACCTTCGCCTTTGGTTTGCGTACCCCCGAAATGATATAGGTCCGCAAGCCCAATTCTTCCGTATAAACATCACAAATCAAACTCGTTTCAGCATACTTGATGCTGCGTAGGACGATACCTCTGGTTTTAATTAGCATAGAATAAGCATAATGAATGAATGTTGAATGAGAGAATGAATGAATAATGTCGATAATATTCATTCATTCGACATTCAAAATTCATTCTTCAATGTTATTGAGAATTTACCTCTTTTGGGTTAAAATAGTTAATTTTAAATAAAATTATGACGAATTGATTTGATGTTAATATAAAAGTTCGTTATTTCCCGTCTCAATCCAAATTTTAATGCTGTTTAACTCAATAGAATTTCTGATTTTTTTGCCAACGACTTTTATGTTGTATTGGTTGTTGCAGGATAAAATGAAATGGCAAAATCTGTTTATTCTCGCTGTCAGTTATGTGTTTTATGGTTGGTGGGATTTGCGATTTTTGAGTTTGATTGTATTGAGTTCGGCGGTGGATTATGCGATAGGATTAGGTTTGCATCAATCCGAAAATAAGTCGAAAAAAAAATTATTATTGGCGGTCAGCCTTGCCGTCAATCTCGGTCTGTTGGGCTTTTTCAAATATTATAATTTCTTTGTTGATTCTTTTGTCGATGCTTTTGAAACATTAGGTATTGCACTGAATGCGAGAACTTTAAATATTATCCTTCCCGTAGGTATCAGTTTTTATACTTTCCAAACATTAAGTTATACGATAGATATTTATCGGAATAAAATGCAGCCGACACGCGATGTGATTGCCTTTTTTGCCTACGTCAGTTTTTTCCCTCAATTGGTAGCCGGACCAATAGAACGCGCCTCCAATCTCCTCCCTCAATTTTTTGAAAAACGAACTATCTCACCCGCTTTAATCTCTGACGGACTGCGGCAGATTTTGTGGGGCATGTTCAAAAAAATCGTTATTGCAGATAACTGTGCGGTGATTGTGGACGCAGTATTTTCGGATTATGGGTCTTATAATTCTACGATGCTCGTAGTGGCTGCGGTGCTGTTTGCTTTTCAGATTTACGGCGATTTTTCGGGGTACTCCGATATTGCAATTGGTACGGCAAAGTTGTTTGGTTTCAGGCTAATGACTAATTTTGCAGTGCCGTATTTTTCGCGCGATATAGCAGAGTTCTGGCGGCGGTGGCATATTTCTTTGTCGTCGTGGTTTCGTGATTATTTGTACATTCCTTTGGGCGGTAGTCGTGGCAAATTTTTTATGAAATTACGAAATGTATTTATTATATTTGTAGTCAGCGGATTTTGGCACGGTGCCAATTGGACATTTATTGCATGGGGTGGACTCAATGCCGTCTTATTTTTACCTTTATTGATTCGTGGCACCAATCGAAAACATACAAAGGTAGTGGCTGAAAATCGCTATTTGCCCAACATCCGGGAAGTGATACAAATGTTACGGACTTTTGTGTTGACCGTCATCGCTTGGGTCTTTTTTCGCTCTGATTCGGTACGCGATAGTGTGTATTATTTAAAAAAAATTATATCAGGTAATTTTTCACAAACCATTCATTATCAAAAAGATGTAATGCTACTTATTCCTCTGATTGGTGTGATGCTAATGATAGAATGGATAAATAGAGATAAGTCGCACCAATTGGATATTCAACGATTTTCGCCTGTGATAAGGCATTCGATGTATGTGTTTTTATTATTATTAATTTTCTTTTTCGGAAAATATAGTTCTACGACATTTATATATTTTCAATTCTAAACCACACGTATTGGCTGCTTTAGCTGCCACCGCGCACGCCGAAAAAACCGCGGGATTGAAGCTGCTGTCGCACCTTATTGCAGCTGAAGCAGCCAATACGTTGAGGTATCTTTATGAAAAAAACGCTCATTAAGTTTAGCTTATATATCGGACTGATTGTCGGTATTCATTACTTTGCGGCGATGCAGGCAGAAGCGTATTTTGACCCCTTTTATTTGCGCTTCACTACCGGACAACACACCTCAATGATACTCGGAACATCGCGAGCAGCACAAGGCATTTTACCCGAAGTATTGAATCAGAAATTGGATGATGAATATACCGAAACAGGCAATTTTTCTTTTACGGTAGCCAATTCGCCCTATGGTGAAATCTATCTTAAAGCCATTCAACAAAAACTGGACACTTCAAAACAAGATAAACAAAATATATTTATCCTTTCGGTAGATCCTTGGTCTATTGCTACGAGAAATAACCCCACAGATAATACTGCTTTATATCGTGAAAATAATCTTTTTTTAGATAATATGAAAACGATAGGAAAGGTAGGCAAACCCAACTATGAATACCTGCGAAAAGGTTATGTGGAGAGTTGGGGAAAGATTTTGTACCGACCTATCACGACCAAGCGGCGGATGCGCCTACATGAAGATGGTTGGCTTGAGGTCAATGTACCGATGAGCGAAGCAGAAGTTCAAAGACGAACCACAAATAAAATTAATTCTTATCAGGGTTTCTTATCGGATTACTCCTTGTCTATCAATCGTTTAGCGCAATTGGAACAAACAATTTTGTATTTGAAAAAATATGGTGAGGTGGTATTAGTACGCTTACCTGTATGTGTAGAAATCGCGGCGATTGAAGGTGAATTAATGCCTGATTTTGATAAAAAAATGTGTGTATTATCGCAAAAATATACTCTACCCTATTGGTCATTTATGAATAAATCATCCGATTATCGTTATACAGACGGTAATCATTTATACAAAAAATCCGCAAGAAAAATATCCGCTGAAATTGCCCTGATGATTCGCGAAAATCGCCCTGCTACCTGTGGAAATTAATTGCGATGGCAGAAGTCACCGAAACGAGGGATTAAAAATTTGTTCCACTTCTTTCACATTATCAACATTTTTTATTTATTTGTTTTTATAAAAAGCTGATTTTAAGTTTTTTACACGAAAAAATATTAACTTTATAAAAAAATATCACAACAATTTATTCTGTTTTAAGTAGTTAGACAAAAATATCTGAACCACTAAGCGCACTAAGAACACGAATGTCGAATGAATCCCGCATAGCTATCGGGATAAGAAAACTAAGTTTGTGTAAAAAATTCATTATTACATACTTAGAAATAATTTGTGTCCTCTGCGCCCATTCGATTTTATCCCGAAAGCTTTCGGGATTAGTGCGCTTAGTGGTTCAAATATTGTTAGTGGGTGTAACCGTAATATGATGTACTTTTATGCTGCCACCCCATAAGCATCAATTTTTCTCCAAAACTGTTGCCATCGTCCTTCAGTTCGATGCAAAGTCCTGATATTGAGTACGTTTTGAGATTTTGGAATAGTCCACCTCATCCCTGACTGATTGGTTCTTTGCTTAACGATTACTTTACAAGCCGCCTCTGTTACGCCCGAGCCTATGGGATAATTTTGCGCTTTGGACTCCTTGTATGACATTTGATGGACATGGTTCTTAAAATAAGTAATCGCTTTATCAAGTTCTTTTCTTGCAGCTTTGCTTAATTTAGCTTCCCGACTTTGTTTGTTCATTTGCCTTAACAAAGCCTTCGGTCCGGTCTTATTTTTCTTGAGTTGTTTTCTGGCATTTGCCGCCCATTGAGTTTGTTCGGACTTAGAACGGGAAAAGGCTTTAGATGCTTTGGTGAGATACTCACAAGCATGCCAATAATCTAAAATACACTTATCCACATGCTCCTCCAAATAAGTCCAATTTTCTTTTGCGCCATCAGCTAAACCGATGTAGGTCGCATTTGGAAAAAGTGTTTTTACTTGCTCTATTTCTCGCGTAAAGTGAGCATTGAAATCGGCTTTACCATATTCGGGGGCTTGGGCTAAGTAAATCGTATGCAAGCGTTCTCCTTCTGCATTATAAAAACCTATCGTACCGCTCATCGTTTCCCGATACCCCTGTGAACGTATAGGCATCATTGCACCGTCACGCCCAATACTAATAATTTGAGTATCAAGAGTTTGAGCGGGTAAGCTATAAGTCCATGACCGCTTTTTAACTTCTACTACCTCTCCGACCTCATTCGATATTTTTTGTATATAATCTACCGATATTTTCCGACCATGATTGTTTTTCAAATCTTTTTGAACACTCTGGGCACTCACCTCGGCATATTTACTACTGAGTTGACGGGCGAAATGAGGGGTGGCATTTCGGATAATTCGAGCGTCCTCCTCTAAAGGAACATACGTGGAACCGCCTTGACTGCTTTGATATACATGACGATAAACGCTTACCGGACCATAGCTATTTTCATAGACTTTTTTTTTACCTTTACTAGTGTATTTTTTACCTTCCAATTCGATAGATGAACCGTCAGTATCAAATTGTGATAAGGCTGTTTGCGTGGCTAATACGCCGACTTCATTTAGAGCCTTTTGAATTTGCTCTTCCGAGTTCAGCATAGAATTTGGGTCTAATAAAATTTGTACCTCTAAGGTCAGGCGATTGCCGTCTTTTTTTATAATTTTACTTTCCATAATATTTTTTGGCTAAAATAAGACTTTCAAGTTATACATCAAAATGCGGTTGCACCC
>CALIZI010000254.1 GCA_938028705.1 uncultured Saprospiraceae bacterium
TACGAAGTAAGAAAACTAAGTGAGCGTAAGAAATTCATTATTAAATACTTAGAAACACTTTGTGAACTCTGCGTTTATTCGATTTTCGTGTTCTTCGTGGGCTTAGTGGTTCAATAGCATTACATGTGCAGCACTACCAAATATTGTTTTTCATTTTAAAATGGAATGGAAAAGTGTCAGCTACTTTTTTGAGAAAATTAAACACGCCAAAATAAAAAATAATTGATTCGTCATGAAGAACATTGTTTGGTGTTTCATATTATTTCTTTCATGTAATTTTCCTGACTTAGGACTACAGGTCAAGGTAGAAGAAATAATATCTGATAATTCAGATAACAAAATTTACTTGAAGAAAGAGGCAAGAGGACTTAATTATAGTGTCAGTGCTTTATCATGTTCTTCAATCATTGATTTTGAAAATAGTAGAACTAATGAAGATTATATTTTTTATACCTTTCTTCCTGTTTTCTACAAAATTTCAAATGATACAATTTTCATATACACTGACACTAAATCTAAAGTACCTCATAAATTTTCTTCTGAAATAACTGTTGAACAAATTGAAATGAGTTTTGAAGAGCTAAACGAATTAGAAGCGAATAATAAATATATGAAACATGATTTGAGTATATTTTATTGATATTTATAAAATCAAGTGAAAAAACAAACGCAAATATCACCACTCACGATAACACTACTCGCGTTATGCACCACCATATTCGCATATTTCAATTACGAAAATCTCCCGTTGAATTTTTCGTTGGTATTAGGAGCATTATTTACGCCTTATATTTTCCGAAAAATCAGCAACACAAATAGTCATAGGTATCTCATCGTTGCACTGCTGCTTGGTGGGCTGTTGTTCTTCCGGCGCAGTGCTTCTTTGTATTATGCCTTTTGGTGTTTTTGTGTGTTATATATCTTGGAAAGTCAGTGGGGACGGCTCAATCAATTACCGCTTTTTCTATTGGCAGTGGTATCGGCTTTTGTGAATCATATTGCCTATGTGTGGAGTTTTCCGATACGTTTGTGGTTGAGTGGTATTGTTGCTAAGTCGCTGACATTCATAGGGATGAATGCAGAAGCTGATGGCAATATCATCTTGCTCAACGGCAATGATTTCAATGTAGAACCCGGCTGTGTGGGCTTGAATATGTTGGTGACGGGTTTGGTGATGGGCTTATTTATTTTGGCTCATTTTGAACGGCAATATACACGCACTTTCAACTTTCTACAAGTTTCCACAGCGATGTTTTTGGTGCTTTTCTTATCTGTTTTTTCTAATTATATTCGTTTGCTGACGCTAGTGGTATTTTATATTTTACCGGAAAATCCTCTGCATGAATTGGTGGGGATTTTGTGTTTGGTGGTGTATGTTTTGTTGCCCTTTTATCTAGTCGTAAAACGGATTTATTACAGCATAAAAATAGCAAAATTTCCTTGAAAAAAACGTAGAATATTAAAGTTTACATTAGTAATTTACATATACAATATTTTTTTTAAAAATACATTATTTCCTTGACGACCTTTACTATTTGGCGCTTGAAGTCGTTATTATAAATGGATAAAAGGTCAGATAATAGATTAGTGAGCGAATAAATCACTGTGTTTGTCAATCAGTAAATTCTTTAAAAATATATAATGTGTAAATTTTACAAAAAAAACATTATAACATTATTTATAATAATAATTTTTAATATAATTGCTTGTGTACCCGGAAATAATAAAAATATCACCACTCAAAACAACTCTGACATTCAATTTTATAATAAGAAAGAACTGAACGAAATAATAATTGGAGAATGGGGAATTTATGTTCGGTTCTATAAGGACAGAATCGCTAAAGCAACGGAGTCTGTCCTTTGTGATGCCTGTCCAATAATTGATTTTAAAAAAGACGGAACAGCCACGCTCACTTATTCAGAAGGACTTGGGCATAAGGAATATTATAAATGGAAAGTACGAGGGAATAGACTTAAACTGAAATTGCTTACCAAAGAAAAAGATACAAGTTATAAACGTTTTGAAGATTCTGAATATAGAATGGAAATCAATCATAGCGAAAATACCTATTGGTTAAAACTATTTTTTACGAATGAATCAGGACATATATTGGCTAAGTGAGAATGAGTTGCTTTCTTGATGTTTGGTGGTCTATGTTTTGTTGCCCTTTTGATAAGCCATAAATTTATTTGCCCAATCGCGGTTTGTTTTTCACCAAATGATAGGTCAATGCCAATTCTATACATACTTTCAATTCCATTTCCGGTACTTTATCATTCAAATCAAATACAATCGCTCTGTTATTTTCATATTTAAATAAATCGCCATAAATTTCTCTGAAAGTCTCCACTAATTTACTCGTACATTTAAAATACATAGCGTATCGGTCCGGTGTTTTTGTTTTCCAATCTATTCTTATCGTACTGCCTTTTTTGACCAAATAACTCGGCTCTCCCCATTTTAGCGTTTCCTCTATTTCTATTATGGTATCAATTTCCGTTGCGGTTTGTATGATTAATTGTCGTAAATATTCCAACTTCTTCTTGACCTCCTTCGGATAGCCGTCAAACTTCTCTTTTACTTTAGGATTTTTGTTGATATTTAATTTTTTCATCCTGTTTTTATATCTCAATTAATACATTTTATTTTTAAATTATTTGTAAAACATTGATTATTATTTTTTAATAAAATTAAAATAATAATTAATAAATTATCTTGAGAATGTTAAATTGAATTTTTATTGAATATAAATAAGATACTTCATGCTGAATTTGACCTAAAACTTGTCAGACATTTTGAAAATGTCTGACAAGTTTTAGGTCAAATTCAGTGCAGGTTTCCTATTTTAAACAAAGATATATTATTACTTTTAAAGTTTATAATTTTACGTTGAAATCATACTGTACTGACGACTTTAGCCGTCAAGTGACCCGAGCCATTTCCCACGACGGCTAAAGTTGACCTGTGCGATTAAAATAGTGGGCGGTAAAATTCCGCTTTATGCCGTTCAAGATGCTTTAGCATCGACCCTGTTTGTAGTAAAAACCCAAGCAAAACCTATCAAGGTGCGTAGCACCGACACCGTTAAATGTACAAACAGTGCCGCTCCTACGGAGCTTAGGAGATTTTGGGGATT
>CALIZI010000255.1 GCA_938028705.1 uncultured Saprospiraceae bacterium
TTCAATATATCCTGATTTATTTTCCTTTGTATTTTCGTCAATATAGTTCTCTATTTTCATTGTTCTATTTTGGGCTTTGGTGAATGTGCTACTATATTTTGTGAGAACCTCATTCAGAAGATTAGGATCAAATCCCTGCAAGCCCCACAAATCAATCAAAGTAGAAGGATTATTACTCGCATAATTATAAGGTGTGAGGTCGGGAAAATTCTCTATAATCGGGTCTACCGAAGGAAAACGTCCTATCTCCGCATCATACCACCTAAATCCATAATCATACCAGTCCAGCCCCAAGTCGGTATTGAGTTCTTTGCCGTTGTAGAGGTAGTGATTGGTGGCAGTCGCATTTTGATGACGCATACCGAAGGGATAATAATCAGCTTCCTGTATAATCTCCGGTGTACCGTCATTATTACTATCAGCGAATATCACACGAGTATTGCCTAAATGGTCTTTCAAATAATACTCGTACTGCCAATCACTACCACTCGGCGTAGCCCGACCTTCTTCGTGATAAACCGCTTCTATCGTGCCATTATTGTACTCTATGCCACCGAGATAATCTTGTTGTATGCCTGTACTTACAGTCTTACGAAGTTTATTGCCATTTGCATCATACAAGAAAGTAATCGTACCATTTGTAAAGATAATAGTTTCAGGCAAATTCAAATGATTATAAATAATATTTGTGATACCTTTATTATCATCCCGAATCAGATTGCCATTATTATCATACATATAATCTATCGAACTCGCTACATCTGTGAAGCCTTGTTCATTAGCTGCATCATCTACTTTGGTGAGTTGATTAGCGTTGTAAGCATAAAGATTGAGGTGAATGTGATATGAAATAAGCCTTGCTGTATAGGCAAGGCTTATCTATTTTGATACTGTTAGAATTACATGAATTACATTGATTTGTCCAATAATATCTTTGCCATAAAACTCCCTTCATAACCATCAAACCCGAGTTTGAAATTCATATTTGGGCGTAAATACTTATAAACATAATGGAAACTCAAAATTGGAGCATCCCCCATTTCTGTACAAGTAAAGTAGTCAAAATCATCTATATCTATATTAATGCGATAGGCAGAACCATCATCTTTTATTACTAGGTACAACTCACATCCAATATATCCACCAATAAGTCTATACCATATATAATCTACATCATCATTCATAGAGCGAGGAGGACCATGTAATTTTACTTTGTATTTTTTTAATATACTCAAAGTTTTTGTGTGATTAATATAAGGCTTACGTACTATTTCATTTAATGCCTTTACTATTTTTAAATCTTTTTTTATTTTTCTTTTCTTGCGTTTTTTACTAATTGATAAGTGTAAAGATTCACATTTATCCTCTAAGTCTTCCATCATTGCTTGCCATTCTACATTCGTATATTTTACAGGATTTTGCTGAGAATAAACGTCTGAAAGATTTGTAAGTAATAATAAAACCAAAATAATTTTTTTCATAATTAGTAATTTTTGAAGCGATTTACCAGATATGAAATCTGGTAAATCGCTAATTTTTGATAACATAAATCTATGGTCGGTGAATAAGGTGAGGATAGCGTGATATAAAAAGCTCTCTTTTTTTATCTTGTCTCTCCTGGTCATGACCACCATTTCTATATTGGTGGTGTAAATACCTTGCAGGAACACCGTATCCTACCTCTAAACTGCGATGTCCAACTACACCTCCAAGCACTTCTCTCTCAAATCGATATCCTAGTTCCTCCGGATTATCTATTCCATGTGCAGAGTCAGATTCCCACCCAATTCTTGCACCTGCATGCCCTAGTTCATGCCCGAATACACCTACTATAAATCGAAATAGACCTTTCTGCTCTGCTGCAATGAACGCTTCATAGTTTTTAGGGCGCAGCAGACTTCTCTTTTCTTGAGAAAAACTACTATAAGGTACTCCCTTTTCTTTCATTGCCATAAAATCATCAACGAGCCGGAATATTTTTTTATCAAAAATGATACGAGGACTATCATTTATTATACCATCGGAAGTTACAGCATACGTATTTCGTAATGGGCTACCATCGCCTTTACCTATCATAAAGTCTATTTTTTCACCTCCTATGATATTAGACTTAGCCTTACCGTTTGTACTAGCAAATTCTAAAACGGGTCCTCTTCCAGAGATAAACATTCTCATAAAACCAGCTTTAGTTAATCCCGTTATATCATACACGCTTGCCCATTGTTCTTTTGTCCAGTTCATGGTTTCTCTACGCATAATTTTAACCATTTTACGCAATGCTCTGTTTTCTCTTTTATCTCGTCCCGCTAAGATAAATCTACCATCCGGATCAATATTACTTATCGGATTATTCGCTACATAATTAAACGGAGACATAGAAGAATAACTCTCTGCTAGTGGATCAATTGTACTCCACCTACCAATCTCCACGTCAAGCCACCTCGCACCATAGTCATACCAATCAAGCCCTAAGTCAGTATTCAACTCCTTACCATTATATAGGTAGTGATTCGTCGCAGTCGTATTTTGATGACGCATACCGAAGGGGTAGTAGTCGGCTTCTTGGATGATTTCAGGCTCGCCATTATCATTACTATCGGTGAAGATGATGCGGGTATTCTCCAAGTGGTCTTTGAGATAATACTCATACTGCCACGATGTACCGCTTGGCGTAGCTCTACTTTCTTCATGATAAATGGCTATCTCAAAAACCTATAATGTTAGGTCTTGTTTTTGAGGAAAAAAGTAAATTTCATCATCATTATCATTAGTGGGAAAAAAACAAGTATATATAAATTCAAAGTTTGATTCCCACACAATAGTATTTTTTGTGCTAAATCGGTGAAGATAGGTCAATTCATTAGAGTTTGAAGGAGTCAAAATTTCAAAAAATAAATGTAGTCTTTTGTTAGGCACAAAATCCCCTAAGTTTATGGGTATAACTTTCTTGAAATTTCCTTTATAGACACATTTATTATTAGCAAATAAACATAAACCATAATTCTCATTTATTGAGTAAGGATTATTTGTAAATATTAAATATGTAGAGGGTGTATTTTGGTTAATAACATTATTGCATGTATTATATTTTGTTAAATAACTATTTATATCTTCAAAAACTTCTTCTGTTGTACCTAAATCAAATGTATATTCTGTTTTTCTATCTGCACAACAACAAAATAAATACAATGTAAATATGAGTAATTTTATTTTTTTTATCATTTTTATTTTATTAAAAGTTGCTTCTCATATTTACCAAATACGAGAAGCAACTCATTAGACATATATTTTATTTAAATCCATTAATACTACGTTTTATCGTTATCCATGTAGAGGGTTCGAGTGTGCTTTTTGTTCCGGCTGTTGGTAGGTGTATGCTTCCACTTACGTTGAAACCATTAACACGCCTGTTTAACTTATGCAACCTTCCTTCCCCTTCGTTCATTTTTGCATAATCACTCCTTCCCCAATATCCCGAAACATCTGAACTTGTGGTATTAGCAAACTTGCGTACCAATGAATTTCCATACCCCCCCGTTCCATCAACGGAGGTTGCAGCATTACATGTGTAAAAGCATATATTTGCCTTATTGAAAGATGCCGGATTTAAGTTTTCTACATCAGACATGCCCCATGAGAATTGAGTCTTCAAGGTAGCACCTTGACGGTAGCCAAATTCGGCAGAACCTGCATATCCATGACCAAAAACAGCCATGCTTGTTACAGGGTCTGCACTTCTATCAGGACTAAATTTTGATGAAGATGCATCTTTAGAGTTCAAATAGTTGGTCAATTCTTGTGCAGAATTTAATTGTACAAAACCTACCCCTAACTCACGGGCAACAAACTGAAAAAGACTCATATCCCAATCGGAATATCCTACATTCATGACGACCCATGTAATGGGTTCATTATTGGCATTTTCCAAAAATAATTTTAATTGATGAATGGCAGGTTCTACGAAGTTATACTTGTATCTACCGGGATCGTTATGTTCACCACCTGTTACAACAATTTTTTCTCTGCCATCAAAATCCACATATTTTATTGGATTATTACCTACATGTACAAATGGACTTTCGTATGAGAAGGATTCTGCGAGCGGATCAATCGTGCTCCACCTTCCAGTCTCCACATCCAGCCACCGCGCACCGTAATCATACCAATCC
>CALIZI010000256.1 GCA_938028705.1 uncultured Saprospiraceae bacterium
TTGTCATGGCGGAGTAAGTTTGATTTATTTTTAATTTTTGTCAATCAAAATTAAATCACTTCCTCCGTTTTTCATACTCTTCTCCGTATTTTCAATGAACTTTGTGGCATTATTCGCCTTAGCTTGACGCTAATCCGATAGCTATCGGGATACCTAATTTCCTAATTCCCCAATGTCCAGATTACATACTGCCATCAATGAAAAATGAAAAGTCGAAGACAGTCGTGAATGGTTTTTTACCTCTTCGGTGTTGGAGTACCCAGAAGTCCATGAGTCCGGGTACGCCGGGTACGGCAGCGGGGGAGGGGTTGGTAATATCGCTTTCGGTGACTCCGAAATCGTCACGAATTTCGATAGAAATCATGGCAAGCCACTTGGAGCGGGTGCAATCGTAACAGATATAATCCAGTCGAATGATCATTTCCTGTGTGCCACCGACCAATATTTTTAAGGAAGGGCTTGATGTCCATGAAATACTTGGTGGTCTGAGTTTTTTGGAGAGGGTGATTTGAGTGAAATCGCCTCCGTATTGGTGCATTTGGGTTTTGAAATCTTTGGAGACTTGGGCGATGATTTTTTTAACTTCGGGGGTGTTTTTCAAGGCATCAGAGAGCTTGCCTTCGCGGTCGTGCCAAGTGGTGCCGGTACCGGCTTTGAGACGGGCAACAAATTGTTTGGCAACTCGCACAGCATCTGATTGAGTGATGGTGGATTCCCAATAAGCACCTGCATAAATACCGGCTTTGAGGGTTAGTTCCAAATCCCACGCAAGGAAGGAATCGCTCATGAAATTGGTCGGGCTAATGAGCGTTTTTACCGTATCAGATGTAGGATTTTTATTGAAGGAGTATTGAAAATCAGGACCTGCACTGCTTTTGCCGACGTGGTAGAGTTGGTGTGGCAATTTGGTATAAGCTATCTGTGCTAAGGCAGTACACTGGGTCGGAATATCATTGGGGGAGCAGTAGGGGCGTTGGCGAGGTCGAAGTTCGCAGGAGAAGTTTTGCTGCGGAAAGAGCGCAGAGACGGTTTGTAGCTGTTGTAATAACATTGTTTTTTACTTTGTATTAATGTATCAGGTAGAGGTATCAGGACAGAAAATTTAATTATTTGTCTTGATACCTCATACATTTCGTTCAAAATTGGGATTACTCTACTTTTTTTGCAGAGATGACTTTAATGGTAATGCCGTCGGGACCGCCTTGGTCACTTACGATGCCACCTTCAATTTCCCAAAATTTGAGTGTTCCTTTTTTACCGCCTTGAAACAGCACAAATCTTTTTAAATCTTCTAAGGTTCTGAATGCTGAAACCTGACTGCCCATTGGGGGTTTGGAGTCGTCGAATCTATATGCCTTTGCCATAATCGTTGTTTTTTGTAGTGAAAAAATGATACGTTTGTTTTCACTTATACATACTTGTTTTTGGGAAGATGTAAGCAGTATCAGGAAGTATTTTTTTAGATATGGCAGTAAAATTATTCTTGTTCGGATGTCCAGACTAAGCTGCCACCTTCGCTTTCATGTTGTTTGATGATTTGGCAACCGGAGAGGTTATTGGTTTCAATAATTTTTCTAAATTCGTCGGAAATGAAAGTCGCGGATTGGAAATAGGTGCCGGGGTTATCAATTTTGAAGAGGTGGCTGTCTTTGATGAGTTGAGGTTTGAAGGCGAGTTTTTTGATGAGTGTTATTGCGCCGCTTTCTTCATTATATTCACATTCAGATTGTTCAAAATCTATGATGTCCATTGTTTTGATGTCCAATATATTAAGGATGTATTGTTGTTGTTCGTGTACGGTTTCCAGTATGGGCTGGTATGTTTTTTTTAAGGCAAGTTTCTTTAGTCGTGAGATTTTTTTATGGCTTTCTTGTCTTGGTATGGCGGGCAGATATTCGACTGATTTGTTGAGCAATGGGGCAAGTAGTTGTTTGGTTTTTTCTGTCAGCACCCAAAATTCTTTTCCGACCATCAAGAGTTTTCCCAAGTCCACTTCATGCAAACCACATATCATGGTTGGCTGCCAATCTTGTATGGGTGTTTTGGTGTAAAATTTTCCGAATATATCGGTGTAGTATTTCATGTCTTGCTCCGAAGCCATGAAAGGACTGCCAAATTGATTTGATGTATGAAGATGCCAGATTTTCATGACCGTTAGATACAATGAGTGAATTTTGAATGAGTGAATTTTGAATTAATAAATTACTGTTTATCAGTTAGTTATTTTGGGAATTATTGCCAAATTATTTTTGTGTGATGGCTTCATTTGTAGCGGCAGAAGTATCAATTTGGATATTTTTAAATATTTCTTCTATCGTACTCTTCCATTGTTTTTCATCGTTTTCAGGGCAAGAAAAAGACAGTAATAACATCATTTCTTTATGGCTGGTCACCAGATTCATCATAAACAGAGGTTCGTCGGAAGGAAGAATGTAAGACATCAAAATACAAGGTGTTTCTTGGGCTTTTATGATGCTGCTTTGGTAGTTTTTGTTGGTGGGCGTGTTGAAGGTTTTATCGAAGGCATTTTGTTTGTATTCTTCGAGTTGGTCGATGGCGAAAGCGTCTTTTGTATGGCGGATTCCAATGACGACATCTTGGGCATCATTGGTAAATACCTCTTGAGGCATCCGGTCTTGAAAAAGGTAGCGAGCTGCCTTTTCCGCCAAAGTCATTTCCCGAAAACCGCTTGGGATTGTTAAGGCGATTTCCTGATGTATTTTTTTATCTTGTTTTCGGAATAGCATGTTTTCTTTTTATAATTTACTCATTGCTTAATGCCAAATAAAATTTATAAATTAGGTTGCATTAAATGATGTATTCGCCAATTTTTAATTTTGAATGGTGAAAAATATTTAATTTGTTAATTTTTAATTATCAATAAAAAACAAAGTAAAATTTAAATTCATTTGTCATTCAAAATTCAAAATTTGGCGAAGACATTAATTAAATTGGCAGTATTTATAATGTATATAAAGTATTCTCTATTAAATGTCATATTCTTCGTATAAATCTTCTATTTCATTAAAAAGACTTTCAGGTATGCCTTCTATATAATTGTCAGCACTTTTTATTTCTTCTCCCTCTATACTTTTAAGCATAATTGAAGGTATTTGGCTACTATCTAGTTTAGGGTATTCTTGAGTCCAATCTAATCCATCATCATCTTTTGGATTAAAACTTATCATTTCATTTGTGTAGAATCCAGAACTATAATTTTTTTCTATCTTTTTTTGATATGGAAATCCATGTTTAGGACTTGACATCCAATATATCATTAATATAGTAGCTTTCTCTGTTTGTTGGTTGTCAACTAACCATTCAAGAAAAATTTTGCTGCTATCGTAGTTCCAGTCCATAGCCATTTGATGCCATTCTTTTGGACTAACTCCTTTGGCATATTCAATTACTTTGTTGTCAGCTTTTTTTCTTATTTCTTCTTCTGTCATGATTAATGTTTTATTGTTACTTACTTTCCAAAATTTTTCTCTCGTAGAGTAGTTTTAACTACATCTTTTAGGTGTTTTTCCTGTTCGTGAACTTAATCTTCTTCTTTCTGCATTTTGAATACGAGCAATTTTCTGTCGAGCTTGTGCAGACGTAATTTGTCTATTATTAAACTGTCGTTTTACACGTTTTACCTTCTTATTCATATTGGCGTTTATGGTATCATGGCTGCCTCTATGATAATAATTAAAATTTCCTTGCTGTGCTACAGTAGCGTTTTTAGGCAAAAACACGCCGTTAGTAGCTTTGTCCTTAGCACCTCCTAATCCAATATTATTAAAAAACGATTGATTGGAAACCCATACTTCGTGAGGTATTACATGATGAGCTTGAAAGTCACCTCTAGTAAATGGATTTAAATTATGAGTCATCCCCGCTCTTACCATATTTCGTCCTAAAGTACCACTTCCTTTACTAAGACCAAAAATATCTATATAGATATTAGTGTCATTTACGTATGCATAGAAATTGGGTTCGCCGGATTCAAACTTAACCGGATCCTGCGATATATAAACCCCCTCATCTGCCGAATAATACCTAAAGCGATTATAATACAAGCCCGTTTCTACATCTTCGTATTGTCCCTGATAACGGAATGGACAATCTTCTGTTTTGCCCTCTAATATACGCACCTTCCCATAAATATCCAACTCACAAGCCCAAACCCGATTGCCTTCGCTATCATACATTTCGGCGGGTGTGCCGAGATAGTCGGTGACAATGCTGTAGGTTTCTGTTCCCTTGATTTTCGCCATAGGAACAAATGAGCCTTCCTCAAATACCCAAGTCGTCAGATTTTCTGGTATGGTGGCATTGATTTCTCCATCGTTGTTTATGGTGTAGGCTTCTTTTCCTTTGGCTTGTGTCCATTCGTGTAGCGGTACATCAGCGTTCCAAACCCATTGTGTTGACTTGCCTTCAAAGGTTTTTTGGATACGACGACCAAGTGCATCGTATTTAAAGCTAACTTTCTGGTTATCAGGGTGAATGACTTCTTTAAGCATTCCCTTGACATTCCATGTGTATTGCCAACTTTCTTTGGTTTTTCGGTTTGTTTTACGAATCAGGTTGCCTTCGTCATCATATTGATACTTCCATTCGGGTGAACGCATCAGACGACTTCCGGTATCGTATATTCTATCGCTTTGGTCTTTGGTTTTGAATAAATTACCGACTTCATCCGATGTTTTGAATAGTTCCTGACCATCGGGATAGCTAGCACCTATCAAATTGTCAAAGCTATCGTAATTGAAGTCAATTTGTCCTTCTGTGATACCGTCAAAAATATTTTTCAGGCGATTGTTAATATCCCAAGTATAACGTTTTTGACGTAAAACTTGTTCTGTCTTGCCGACATTATGCTCAATGATTTTTCCGGTATTATCGCGCTCCAATGTGCTGCGTACTGCGCCCGGCAAAAGGCGTTCTATTTCCAAACCATGAGCATCTCTTTTTATTTGTGTTTCCCATATACTTTGGGCATCGTGGCTTGCCTTGACTGTATTGATATGACCATGCTGCTCATCGCGTGTGATTTGTATGGATGCACCGAGGGATGAGGTAATTTGGGTGCGTCCGTTGAGGTCAAATTCGCTATTGACGGTGTAGCCGTTTTGGGTTTCTTCAACAACTCGCCCAAGGCTGTCTCGTTTGAGCGTAATTGTTGCATCTTCGTTGACGGCTTCTATGAGATTGCCTGCCTTATCATATCCGTAAAACTCCTCGCTACCATCGGAATGTTCGACTTTGTACATTTGCCCATTATCATCGTATTTGTAGTTGATAACTTTGTCGTTGGGACGAATAATCGTATTGACTTGTCCGGCGGCATCGCGCAAATATTTTCGGGTGATTCCGTCGAAACCAATTTCTTCTACTACCTGCCCTTTCGCATTTCTACGAAAACGATAGACATTATTTTTTTCATTTCTGATAAAGGTCAGTTGCTCATCAGTATTATAAGAAAATTGAATGGTGCGTCCTTTTTCTGTACGCGATTTGAGACTGCCGAGTTCTGTATATTCAAATTTTACATCACGCTGCGAATCCGTTGCTCTTAATACACCATCGTGAGCATCATATTTGAGTTTTGTAATATTGCCGTCTGCCTGATGTATTTGTGTCATTCTTCCGAGCAAATCATAATCGTATTGGTTGATATTGCCACGTACATCTGTGGTTTTTATACAGTTTCCGAGACTGTCGTATTCCCATGTATTTTTTTGATTATTAAAATAAGTTGTCTCTATGAGGTTGTATTGTGCATCGTGTTCGAGTTGAATACTTTGTCCTTTTGCGTCAGTTACTTTTTTGAGAAGACCTTGTTGGTATTCAAAATGAGTAACTGCACCGTCGGGTGTAACTCTGTATTTGAGTTCGTTATTTTTATTGTATTCCCATGTCCATGTTGCTCCATTCTGATTGGTCAGTGCCGTTAATCTATCATTTGCATATTCCATTTCAACAGTGGTACTATCGGGATAGATAACAGCAATCTCATTGCCACGATTGTCATATTTATACTGTATGCTGCGTCCGAGTTCGTCTGTTTCTTTGACCAATTCGGTGTACTGATTGTATTGTTTTTTTCTAATGTGTCCTTCTTCGCTGATTTCCTCCCATACGATTCCTTTGTGGTGTACATAAGTGGTTTGATGCCCGAGTGAGTCCGTACAAATAGTTTTATTGTCAGTCAAATATGTAAAATCTCCGCGTAATTTATTGGCATCTCCCCATGTTTTGGTGCATTTGGCAAGCGCATCAATTCCGTCGTATCTCCAATTAAAGGTAACGTTATTTCGGTTGGTGCGTGTCTGCATGAGGTGATTCATGTAGTACATCCGGTCGCTTTTGCCTAGGGCATTTGTGGTTTTCACCAAATCGCCATTATCGTCATATTCGTAGGTCATCAGGCGGGTTTTTTGGGTAGTTTCCTGATGAATAATACCTGTAACTCTCTGTAGATAATCGGTCTCAATATCCAATGTTCGTCCTGCACTATCTATGATTTGCAAGAGTCGGGTATTATCATATTTGAAATGAATAGCATGTCCACCTGCCTTGGAAATGGATGTAATCAGTTTTTTATTTTCAGCGGCATAATGACGGAAATGATAGGTCAACCTTTCCTTGTGATCATAGACAGTATATGTGCCGTTTATTCGTTTGAGCGTCATTTTTTCCTGACGGTTATAGTGGCTTTTACCATCTTTTACTGCCGGAAATGCTACATGCCCTGCTCCTGTACAGTAATATATATCATCAGGATAAATTTCAAGGTATTGTTCATAGCTTCCCTGCCAGCGGTGTCCGAAATTACCGTGGTACTCCATTTGGGAATAATACATACGTTCCCATTTGAAGGGAATTATTCCCGGTAATTCAAAGTCAGTCCATATACCGACTACTTCACCTGTGGCTACATTAATAGGATCTCTAAGACAAGTTGATTTTTCTCTATTTGTTTTTCCTTCAGTTTCTTTGGGCGTTTTGTTTTTATTTTCTTTAGTGTTTTTGTTTTTGTTTTTTGTTTTGGTTTTTTTGGGTTTGGTTTTTTTACCTTTAGCTGTTTTGACTTTGGCTGTTTTAGTGGCTTTTGAAGTGGCTTTTGTTGCATCGGCTGCTTCATCAGCGTTTTTGACTACAGCTTTTGTTACAGCGGCTACTTCATCAGCATTTTTGACAACTGTTTTTGCTGCGTCAGCCGCCTTCATTCCAAGTTTGGCTGCCGTAGCTGCCTGTCCGCCAATAGGAATCATAGCCGCAGCACTCAAAGCTGCATTGGCATAATCACCTCTGGCAAGATAAATAAGTGCATTTGCTCCATCCGCTATTTCTCCTAATCCGGGAATAAGTCCGACTATATCTAATCCTGTTTGGAGTATATCCAACCAACCACCACCTTCTTTCTTAGGTGCTGCCGCTTGCGCTGCGCTGCCTCCGGTGCCTCCCGGCATTATTTCACCAATAAGTACAGTAGGGCAACCTATGGTAATACTTCCACCATGTAATGTCAAATCGCCCATACGTGCGGCAGGTCTGCCACCTATAAATACGCCGGTGGATCCCATGGCGATAACATCGGGTACGGGACTTATACAGGTACACAGATCGCCCATGACAGCGGCAGGCATACCGCCAATGAGTACATTAGGTACACCAACTCCAAGTACAGGTCCGCCAACATGTGGTACTATCGCACAGACGTGCATATCTCCTATTCTAGCTGCGGGTTTGCCCATAACAGTTATTTTTTTATGATTAATTCATTTTTAGAACTTGGACAATGGTAAATCAGGATAGTTTATTGATTATTATTGTTTTATAAATAAATAATTGTTAATTTAAATAATTTTAAATAAAATTTATTATTATTTAAAAATCAACATAAAGTGAAGTTATTTTTTTAATTAATTAAAATTATTTAATAATTTATTTATTATAAAAATAATTATTTTTTACCATAAAACAATTTATAAATATCCTCATTATACAATGTCTTCGCCAAATTATGAATGATGAATTAATTTACGTTTTATTTTGTAATGCTACTGTACTGACGACTTTACAGGCTGACCGGAAACACTGTACTGACGACTTTAGCCGTCAGATAAATTTTATTTTAATTTTTAACTTATTAAAATAAAATTATTTATAAATATACTTTTATTTCACGCGACGGCTAAAGTCGTCGGTACGGTATTCGCGGTCAGCCTGTAAAGTCGTCGGTACCGGGACAGATTAAAATTTTGTCCTGCATCCCGGCAATTAACTTCTGTTCAAAGTTTAATTAATTTTTACCATCAAGCCTTTTATAGTATTGATAGTAGAGGCTTCAAGATTGAGTGTAGCTGTACCTTTTACTTCTGCCATAGCTCCGGTTACTTTTACATTGGCTGTACCTTCCACTTCAGTAGTGGCAGGGCTATATACCTTAACGCCCGAAGTGCCGGATACATCTACTTTTTGTGGGGTCGTTATGTTGATATTTCCGGTAGAATCTATGGTTGTCTCTTTAGTCGTTGTAAAAGTGGTATTTCCTTCTATGGTACTCTCCATATTTCCTCCGACTCTGGTGACCATATCTTCTTCTACATTGATTGCCATATTTTTACAGTTCAAGGTCATATTTTCGGGTGCTGTAATGGTGATACTTGCCTCCACTGTATCAATAAATATAACATTCTCACTTTTGTCTTTAATCGTAATACTTTCTTTGCCTTCCGTATCGTCAAATAATACCGTATGTCCGGTACGTGTCTTGATGGATTTGAAATTATTGTCCGGATCGAAATATTCAGGTGGTGTTTCGATATGATGTACTGCGCCCTGCATATAAGGTCGGTCAGGGTTGCCTTGTACAAAGTCGATATAGACTTCATCTTCCAATTCCGGTACAAAATACACGCCTCTGTCTTTGCTGGCATGGTTGGTAATCTGGCGAATCCACGGGGTCATTTCTATGCCTGTTTGCCATTTGAATTGTACGCGGATGCGTCCGAGTTTGTCAGGGTCATCATTTTCTTTGACAACGGCTACTTGTGCTTCGGCTTCGGGTTTTACGACACTTCTATTGAACAACGGTGCAGTGACTGTAACCGGAACCGCCTCAAAACTATTGCGATAATCTTTGTTGGCATCAAGGTGATGTGTAACGGCAGTGACACGGAAATTACCAATAAAATCTTCTACATTTTTTCCATTGACTTTATTGACGACTTTGCAGCGTATTTTCCCTGCCACCGCAACACCCGGATTGGTACTTTGTCCTTTAAAAAACTCCGAATCACTCACTATCGCAGATTTACGAGCTTCTACCAGATGTTTGATAACAGCATCTTCCTGTGTATCGTGCCATGTCGGGTTGATGGGTTCGTTGGGGAAGATACCATCGGCAGCATCTAGGGCTTGTTGACCGTACTTGTCGAGCCAGCCGGGTTTGAAACCCGTAGAGGCGTTTTCGAGCATACGGTGTTCTTGGTATTTGTAAAATTGATATTTGAACTTGGAAGGACGCAACTGTACACCGTAGTCAAAGGAATCCAAATCTTTACCAAGCGTGAGTTCAATGTTGTTGGAATCGGAGAGTTTGCCGAATACCACACCCTCACCATCGTAGTAAAACCACTCGCCATAAGTAGCCGCCAGACGACTCAAAAACTGGTAATTGGTTTCTTTGTAACGTGTGACGTAAGGAATGATTTCGCCGTATTGCGGATTGATTTGTGCCTTGATAGGATAAGTGGCAAGTATCTCGTTGGCGATAGTGGTCAGGTCTTTTTCTTCATAAGATTTTGCTCCTTCTCCATCTTCCATCAAGTAGGTAGGTCCATGACCACCAAAGACAACAAAACTATCGTCTGCATAAGAGCGGTCAATATGTACAGTGGTGATAATACCCATAAATTTGAGCTTGCCATGGGCACGCTCAATATTGATTTCGGCAGCCTTACCGACATGAGAAATGGAATTGTCAATGCTCATAGTAGTGGCATCGCCCTCTACTTTTTCAGTAGAAACCGTAATCTCAAAACGATGATGCCCGTTTGACCGCTGCTGTATCGCTACATGATAAGGATCCACTTTTTTACCGCCTACGGTAATGCTTGCTGATTTTACTGTTGCCACGATTTTTAATGTTTACTCCGGTTAATATTATGATTGTCACTTGTACATTACTGAAATTTATAGGATGTAAACAGAGTGGAAGGTTTTTCTTTGAAGGCTGACTTTGTGGCAGCGTATTTTGGTGGATTTTAAAGGGGAAGGTATGGTGGGGGATGGTGTGATTGGGGGGGGAATTACCTCGCTACGGCATAGGCTTTTACACCATTGGGAACGCTTGGTGCAGTGTAAAATTTTGTGAATTGATTGAGGTTGTTTTTGACCCATTTTGCCATTGGATTGACGGTGACATTTAAGTGGATGACCTGTGAAGAATTGGGGATATCAGGCACTTCGCTTTTTCTTTTTCTGGCACTTTCTCTGGCTTTTGAGATACCTGTATTGTAAAAGAAAGCCATGACCGCCGGGTCATTGCCGATGTAAATACCGGATTCTTTGTAGTATTCATCCACACAATCTTTTATGAATTTGGCAACTAATGAATGACCGACCTAGCATCCATGCGAATACAGGCTATTTCGCGTAGTGAATGTTTGCCGGGTATGCGTTGTTATTTGTACATTCCGGTGGTGGGGGATGTAAACAGTGGGGGAGTCATGAAGATACGTTGTTTATTGAACTAAACTACAATAATAGCATTAATCAAGTGTGCGTTTCAATTCTTTACATATATCAATTTGAGATGGTGACATGGGGGCTACATACTCATTGCAAATATCCAATATGTGTTTATTAAGCATAATCGAATCTAAGTTCCCTTTTAATGTTTTACCTATTGGAATTCCTCCCAATGTAGCGATGAATCCCTGATAGGCATACGCATTAATTGTTGTATTAGTTGTCGAATGTTTACTACGTATGAAGTCAAAATAATAATGAAACGCCTCATGGATTAGTATTCCGGACTGGTAAGGCTTGTGAGTAGTCCAATGTGGATCATAAAGTGCAATATATCTTCTTTTAGGGAAAGCTGCGGCAGGAACTTTCTGCTTTATGGCATATTCATGGAATATTCTATCTGGATCTGTCTTACTTACAGGATTGGTAATTTTATTTAATTTTACGCAAGGAATTACATTTTTTCTTATAAGTTGTATTCTTTTGAGAAGTATAGGTAAAAAAGATGTATTTTTTTTAGGAAAAGATGCTTTTAGTGCTTCTTGCACTTCTTTTGATATAGCTTGTTTCTTCCTTTGTTGTATAATTGCTGCTTTAACCTTATCTTCTGCTTTTTTTAATGCATCTAATGCTGTCTTTCGTGTAGTAGATATACTCATAAAATTAATTTTTGACATTTAGATAAACTTTAATTAGTGAGTCTCTCAAATACTTAGTCATGGGTTGGGTAAAATTTTCACTGTTAATAGGTCTATCATTTATGAATAAATATTTGGAGTCTACTCCAAAAATGTATTTGCCTTCTTTTTTTGTTTGATAAGATGTTATATAAAAAGATTTTGGTTCAACATTTCTGATAGATAAGCCGTTCCAGTATACGTTATTGTTGTCTTTAATGTATTTTTCGCTGAGTAATTGTACGTTATTTTTATCAATTTTAATTTCATGAAAAGGTGGGTATGTAACAGGGTAGTCCCTATATACGTAAAATCTATTTTTATCGCGAAAATAAGTATTTGAATCTTTGAATCTGTCAAAAGTTGCTACATCGACTACCATTTCGAGTGCTGATATTGAATCATCTAATAATGCTACATCATTTAGAAAAACAAAAGGCAGTTTTTGGCATTTACTTAAATTAACATTTGGCTCAATTTGGGTGTTTTTTCGTCTCAAATAAACTTTATTTGAAGAATCTACATACAAAATTTCTTTTTTTATATTTTTATAGAGTGTGGTATCATTAGCACACTTTACAGATTTATTGGGGACTTGATATTTAGGTGAAGTAGTGGCAATTACTTCATCCTTATTTATATTTCTATCACAAGTAAAGGCACCGATAAGTGTGATAAGAAAAATAAATGATAATTTAATTAGGCTCTTTGTATTTTCCACAGTAGTATATTTTTTGCAAAATGATTTCTATTCCCCCAAAATCTTGTTATCAAGTCTAAAAAATGTTGGTCAATAGTATTTAATTGTAAGTCATTATCATCAACATACCCTTGGTCTAGAATACTGAAAAGTGGATTGCAAGGGTCAGTGTTATTAATCAACAATAGCATTACATGATATTCTCCTAGCATTGAATAATAATACACATGATAACCCATTTTTCCCTGTATATCACTTTGAATTTCGTTAAGTAGGCTAGTTGTTAGCCTGGTAGGGGCTTGATTCGTATTATACCTGTCAGTCCGGATAGTTATAGAGCGATTAATATATCCAAGTTCATCAATTACTGCTGCTCTTGTACTAGACTTGTCTAGCCTAATATTATTAGTGTTGGGTTCGTTATAAAAATCAGTAGTGTTGCTTAGAAGCGATCCTAATCCCCTGTCCGCGGCACAAATACAATAGCCGTTCCCGGGAACATTGCCAGTTTGATTGAATAGTTGTGCTGCTTGATTCTCTAATAATAGACTATTTACCTCGTCAGGTCTAAATACGTCTTGTTCAATTACTTTTAATTTCAGAGAGCCTCCTATAACTTCTTTAGCGGAGTATCCTACAGTTCCCGAGCCTTCGTCTTTTCCATAAATGTCTATTCTAAATTCATTACCTCGGTTTAACGAATGTTGAATCTCAATCTCTATATTATCACCATGATTGGCAGCTTTACTTTTAGGAAATATCTTCACTGCCGAATTGCTGCAAACAAACTCTACAATTCCGTCGCTATCTTGAGTACCCCAAGGATCGTATCCTCTCTTGATTTTTAATGGGATTTTGGCATTAGTGTTTAAATATACAACAATTTCGGGAACAGTATATTTTCGTTTGTCTTCATCAAAATCGTCACAAAGTGTCAACGTTTTTTTTGCTGCCCTAGCACATGATTTTGTATGAATCAATGCACTATTTGTTTTTTTAGACTCATTAATTTTGACTAAAGGAATAAAAGCATATCTGGATATTTTAAGCAAATCACATTGAGCTTTCAGGTTTTCATCATTTATGCTAACTACTTTTATCCGTGACATTATCGTTGATTTTTAAAGTTTTAAATAAGCTAAATTAAGATGTAGTGTCCTCTGATTCTTGTTCTATAACTTTAAGTTTTAACCTTGTTATATTGGACTGTAGAGTAATTTTTAAATTGTCATTTTCTAATTTTTTCCCATTATACTCAAAATCTTTTGTATTGTCATCGAAGTTTATTTTGACCTCCTCACCTATCATACCACTACTTTCAATTATAAAATAAACATATTCACCTTCTTTTACTTTGTGTGTTTCGACATCGGATTCATCTACAAAATAACATTCTTTGATTTGTTTATTTTCATCTTCATTCTTTGTGCTTTCCTCCGAATTTGTGTCTTGACTTGTCGGCGTACATACCTCACAGAAGGGCTTCCCAGCCTCCGCCGCTTGCTGCATACTGATGACTTGCTCGGATTCGGGCTTAAACTGCTCCAGTATAGTGAGGGAGGTTTTGGTCATTATCGTACCCGGAGATATTTCGCCGATGAGTACGGTAGGGCAGCCCAAGATGATACTACCGCCGTGTACAGTGGTGTCGCCCATACGTGCGGCGGGTTTGCCACCGATGAGTACACCCGTAGAGCCTAAAATAATGGAGTCGGGCGGTCCGACACAGGTACACATATCGCCCATGACGGCGGCGGGCATATTGCCAATCAGCACCGTAGGTACGCCGGGACCCATTATCGGTCCGCCGACGTGCGGTATGGGCGGCACTCCCGGTGTGACCATCGGGCAGATGTGCATATCTCCTATTCTGGCTGCGGGTTTGCTCATTGTTGAGTAATTTTGAATGAATGAATTTTGAATTTTGAATGATTCAAAACATGCATTTATTGTTATTTTAGTGCGTTATAAAACGAATCACAAATCAACGAATTACGAATCACAATATCGTGTGTTTTAGAAATAAAAGTCCGAGTCGTTTTTGACCAATTGCTTGTTCACGAGTTCGTATTCAATCAGTTGTCCGTTGTCGGCTTCGAGGATGTATTTTTCTATAGGTCCGAAAAATGCTTTTAGTTGTTCCTCATCGCTGGTCTCCAAAAAGGTAGGCAGCACACGCGGGTCGTAGAAGCGGAAGTATAGTTTTTTTCCGGCTTCGGTTTTGACCATGAGGAATTTTTTGAGGTGTTTGTAAATGGTTTTGAGGTCTTTGTTGCATTGGAGTATGATGCCCCAGTTTTGTTGTCCGCTACGGGCATAGTACCAAGCCCTGAAATCAGAGTGCTTGGGTAATGAAAACAACCACGGAGCTACCAAGCCGAGTTTTTCTTCGGCTTCGCCACTGTAGAGGCATAGGTGACGGGGGTTGAAGTGCTTGGCATCTTCAAGGTGTTCGCGCATCTTGGTTGCGTCGAGTACTATGTAATGGCGTTTGTATGACATTGGTTATAAGCTACTATTTCAAGTGATTTGTAAATTCTTCAAAATTTTCTGCTAGCATATCAATATTGTCAAAAGTAGGTTCTTCATCTTCCTTATTTTCTCCGTCAAATTTCCATAGATAAACTTTGCCAAAATATTCTCCGTGTATTCCGATACATATTTTATTACCGATACCGTCGTCGGCAATAGGTATTAGTTGCGAAGGCATACGATCGCAGAAAATAGCGTACATAGTCAATAATTCATACGATGTATCGTTTTCATCAATACCAAAAAATACATTTATCGGAAAGTCCCAGGCAATATCATCTGTATGGTCTTTTTTCATGAATTTTATACCATCTTTGGGCTGTCCACCATTATGTTTTACAAGAAAACTCTTATAATCTTGCGGCAGCTTAATTTCTAATTCAGCTTCCACCTTTTCTATATCATTATAAGTAAGAGATTTATAGCTTTTTCTTAATTCCATATTAATCAAATTTATAAGTTGAGCGTCCACCTGAATGACCTACTACACCATGTAAATCAGTAGGAACAAGTATTAATTTAGTGGAGTTTTCTATGTGATGCCATGTATAATCTTCGGGTTGTTGCCAATCTTCGTATTTTTCTTTCATCATTTCATTTGCTTTGTTCATGTCCAATTGAGAACCGGAAGTACCTTTACCTGAAGGTGGGTCTGGATTTAGCGCACCAATATCTACTTCGACAGGTACGCCTTCATGTTCGTACATGTATGGAGAAAAGTCTGGGAAACCTGCCTCGCTAAAGTCAACCCCTTCAGGATATTTTTTTGCAAGTTGTTTTAATTTTTTTTCTCTAATTTTCTTCTTCGCAGGAGGAGGTTTTGTTTTGTCTACTCGGGCTTTTAAAACTGGATTTTCCTCTACATCCAATGAAAAGTTTTTTCCCGCAAAATCTCTTGAATTTCTTGGATAGCCACCATCAATCTTTTGTATTTTCTTGTGGTCAACTTTTTGGGAGACACCGGAAGGTGGTTTCGTTTTTCTTCTTATGACATGCTCCAATTTAATCTTTTCACTATCTCCTCCGACACTTATTTTTAACGCTTTGCTTGCAGTTAAAAGTTCCCCCTCGTATTTAAAATCACCATAATGGTCGGATAAATCAATAATAATTTCCTCACCGCCCATATTCTCGGATTCTACGACGAGCATGACCTCTTTTTCTTTGGTGATTTTTTCAAGCGGATTGCCGTCCACATCGGTAAAGTAGGATTTGGTGATTTTTTGTACGGGGTCTTTTTCTTCATCTTTCAATGCACACGCCTGTACCGGAGACAATTCTTCATCGGAAGTATTGTACTTCGGTTCTTTATTGAGGTCGCTTTTGTTGATGAGTTGTGCTTTTGACATTTTTGATGTAGAATTTGACTATGTTTTTTGTTTGAAATATTGATTAGTGTATTCCACTAGCTTTGGCTTTTTGTAATCCTGATTCAACTGCTTTTCTCATATTTTCATTTTTTGAAATAATGTTTAAGATATTTTCGGGAATTGAATCTGGTGGGTGGGGACCGTCGAAATAGAAAAACCAAAATGCTTCTTGTGTTTTTAAGTCTTTACTTGAAAGTATATCAATAAAGGTAGTATTCTTTGCGTCAAGAATCATTGAGATTTTATGAATTAAAAAATTTACAGCATCAGCTTCCCACTCTCCATTTTGTGATATTTTTATGACTTTATTATATATGTATTCAGTGTTGATATTTTTATCTGAAAAGAATAAATCAATATAGTCATTGGCGTTATCATATAATGGCATTTTTCCTTTTTCATCATCAAATCCAAAATAATCTGTAAATTCTTTAAAGGATGAGGGGAAGAATTCATTATACTTATTGAATTGAGAATCAGTTGTATTGCTGTTTGATACTTTTCCATAGTAAAAGATTAAAGAATCTAAATTAGATGTTGTTTTGTTTTCATGTTTTTTGGAGGAAGGAACTGTGACATTAGTAACTTTCTGCTCTTCAGCATTACTATTTTTAGATTCTCTGCAACTTATTATACCGAGAAAAATAATCGTAATAAGTATGTAAATAAGTTTGTCAATTATCTTCATAGCTTTCAGTTATAATTATGGTGGCATCCTCTATACCAACCTTATTAACATAATCATTAATTTCTTTTAATTTAGCTTGACTACCGCTCACCCAGTCTTTTTTTCTTGATCCACCGGGTAGTAGACAACCTTCCGTATTTTTGGCAGAATTCCCTGCATGTATCAATATAGCTCGCCATTGAGGAACTTCACTGTTGTATAACTTTAGAACATTTTTAAATCTCGTACCGTTATGCCACACTAAGTTGTATGTACCGGTTGGTATTCTTCTCTCTAAACCGGATGTTGTAGTGGAAGGTCCTTTTTCCTCTAAGATGAAGCCTGTAATGTCTGAATTATCAATTGAGAATTCACCGATTGTAGATACTGTTGTTTGCCATTTTCGTGTTAATCTTATTGTAACTTTTTTATTAACATTCATCTCAAACCATTTCTCCTCTACATCCAACCAATAATTCATTATATTTTCATGCTCTGAATTAGCCTCATCTTTTGTATGACCATGATAAACTATTAGTAATTTATCGTATTCAGGATTTGGAGAATGTGCATCTACTAACAAATAAAAAAGAGCTTTCTCTGATTCTTCTATTGCATCTTCCCATTCTTTTAATTTTGTTTCATTACTGGGTTTTAAGGTAATTTTAGCAATTGCCCAATCTTTGAAATCGCCTTTATTCTTGGCATTATTGATTTCGTCAAATTCACCTACGGTACATTCTATTTTTTGTACGCTGCTTCCATTTTGAATGACCTCAATTGGTTTATCAATATCAGCAATGATTTTTTCTTTGCCTTGAAGAATATTTATATTTATTTTTTTGTTTTGAAAAAATTGAGTCTCTACTACCAAATAGACTTCCTCTCCAATACTTGCACTTTTAATTCTATCAAAATAGACTTTATCACCTCCATTCGATTCTTGATAGGTGATTTTTTCGCCCGCATTAAATCCTTGTACTGAACCCCAAGTTTTTAATTTACCGGCGTTCATTTTTTTTAGATTTTCTTGAGTTGTACTTAGTCTTTTTGCAAGTTTAGCAAGTCCTTCTCCGCTTTTTACAGTTGTTTTCTTTTTTCCTCCTTCTTTTCTTATTTGGGCAAAATAAGCATCCAGTATTTGGGGAAGTTCAATCGAAATTACCGGAGATAATATACTGATTGCCTTGTCTCTTATGTCATATATATCTACCATGTCTGATAAATTTTGGGTTCAAAAACTACTCCCACCAGTCCAACTCCTCCTCACTCTTCTCTCGCTTCACAGGCAGTTCCTTATTTAACAATGATTTATAAAAACATTTCACTCGATAACTCTCATTCGTATCCACCGGACTCAATATCGCTTCCAGATGCTCCACAAGCGGTATATCAAATTCGTAGCTAATCTTAAAGTGCATCAATTTCTGTAGATTCAACTGCTTCCGAATCTCATATTGTTCTCCAAATCCAATGATTTCGTGTATAAAAGTCTCAATAGCTTCCTGCTCCTTATCCGCACACCAATCCGCAAAGTTTTCCTGCAAAAACACCACAGATTTTTGCACAAACTTCTCCACCTCAATCCGGCGGAAGGCTTCCATTTGTATATCTTTGATTATCAACATAATACTAAGCTAACGTCTGCGCGAACTGGATACCGTCATTCGTCGGTACAAGAGTATCGCGCTACGGTCAATTAATCTTCACCAAAGCCCCCTGCAAGCTTGCCATACCGGAGGATTTGAGTTTGAGGGTCGCATTACCGCCGACTTCGGTACTCACATCACTGGCAACTTTCACACTTGTTTTCCCCGAAACATCTACGCTTTGGTTGCTGACAAGTTCGGCAGCCATATCGCCGCTGAGTTTGAGGTTTTTCTTCGCGCCTATGGTGACGTTATTACCCTTTTCTTTGAGTTCGCTGCTGGCGGAGATAGTGATATTTTTGCCTTTCATTTCTATCTCCTCCGATTTTATCAATATCTTCTTAGGGGCAGAAATCGTAATGGATTCCTCTTTGGTATTCAGTATGATTTGATTGTTTTTCTTGTCTTTTATGGTAATCATTTCGTTGCCATCCTTGTCGTCGAGTAGGATAGTGTGTCCGCTACGAGTTTTGATAGCTTTGAGGTTATTGTCTGCGTCGAAATATTCGGGGGTGGTATTGCTGTGATAGACCGCGCCTTGCATGTAGGGTCTGTCGGGATTGCCCTGTACGAAATCTACATAGACTTCATCCTCCAATTCCGGTACAAAATAAACGCCTCTATCGCCGCTTGCGTAGTTGGTCACTTGGCGAATCCAGGGGGTCATTTCATCGCCCGATTGCCATTTGAATTGTACGCGCACCCGTCCGAGACTGTCCGGGTCGTTATTTTCCTTGACCACTGCCACCTGCGATTCCGCTTCCGGTTTAAAGACATTTTTATTGACCAAAGGCGCAGTCACAGTCACCGGAATAGCCTCAAAATCATTAGAATAGTCCTTATTGGCATTGAGGTGGTGGGTGACGGCGGTGATACGGAAATTGCCGATAAATGCCGATTGGATTTGCCCGTTTACTTTATTATTGGCTTTCACTTGTACACGCGAACCGATGGTCAAGCCCGAATTGGAGCCATGCCCTTTGAAGAAAGTCGTATCGCTGAGGATAGACGATTTGCGGGTTTCGGTCAGGTGCTTGATGAGAGAGTCGTCGGGTGTATCTTGCCAAGTAGGGTTGATAGGTTCGGAAGGGAACAGGCTGTCGGCGGCATCAAGGGCTTTTTTGCCGTAATTGTCGAGCCAGCCGGGTTTGAAGCCGGTGGAAGTTTCCTCTACCATGCGATTTTCGGCGTAGTTGTAAAATTGATATTTGAATTTCGAAGGACGCAATTGTACGCCATAATCAAAGGACTCCAAATCTTTCCCAAGCGTCAGTTCCATACTTTCGGGAGAGGGCAATTTACCAAATACAATTCCTTTGCCATCAAAATAAAACCACTCGCCATACACCGCCGCAATTCTGCTCAGAAACTGATAATTTGTTTCTTTGTACTGCACGATATACGGGATTTTTCCGCTGTATTGCGTATCTATTTTGGCGTTGAGCAAATTGGAAGGATATACGCTGAATACCTCATTGGCAATATCGCTGATACTCATTTCGGCAAATGATCTTGTACCCGCACCGTCTTCTAAAAGATAAGTCGGGCTATATCCACCAAAGATAACGAGGCTATCGCCCGTATAAGTACGGTCAATGCGTATGGTCGTGATAATACCCGTAAATGAGAGGGTTTTGTCGGTACATTTGATGTCTATTTGGGCAGTTTTACCGACGTGCTCAATGGATTTATCAATCGCTACGCTTGTTGCTGCATCTTCTATTTTGTCAGAAGAAACGGCAATCTCGAATCGATGATGCCAGTCAGACCGCTGTTGTACGGTGACGTGATACGGGTCCACTTTTTTACTGCCAACTTGGACGCTTACTGATTTTGCTGTTGCCACGAGTGTGATTTTAATGTTAACGAGTTGCGGGTTACGGGTTGCGGGTTGCGGGTTGTTTTCCAAAACGGAAGCCAACTCGCAACTCGCTAACTCGTAACTCGTGTTTACGCATCCAACCAAGTGTTTTCATGCGATTCACCTGCTACGGCGATGGTTTTGCAAGAGAGCGTGAGGTGTTCTTTCGCGCCATCTTTGACGGTGACATTTCCGGCATCTCTGCCGCCTGAGAAGGCTTCATAGTCTTCGGTATAGCCTACACAATACGCCTCAGTGAATTTGAGCGTTTTGAGCGTTTTGCCATTGGCATCGATGAATTCGATTTCGCCGTCTTTCTTCATGTCGGACGTGACTGCCCAACCAAAACGCTTTTCGCTACCCAATGAACCCAACGAAACGTTGATGACACCACCGCGTACTTCGCCCGCAGGCTGACCGATGTTATCTACATTCTGGTCGAATGAGTAAGATAAGGCTACTACTTCAGACTCTTCGCCGCCTGATTTGAAAATTGCTTTAATGACTGCTGCCATGATTAAATGTGGTTTAATAAGTATCCGAATATTAGAAAATTGATAATGGAAAAGTGATTAATTTTGGGCTATCAGTTCATAGTTGCCGGTTCATAGTTCATAGTTTTTTACAATTCATTGAATAACAATATTTTGTAAATTAATGATTATCAATGTTGGGCAAAGTTAGACAGGTAGCCTAATTTTGGATTATCCGTGTTTCCATAGAGTGACATTCGGGTACTTGTTTGTTAAAAAAAATGGTGTACTTATTTATGTAATATTTTAATTATTAAAAAATAATTTTTTTGTAAAACTATCATTTTTAATACAAAAAATATTATAAAATTATTTATTAAAATAAAAATATTATAATTTACTGCTGTGTGAATATCGGTATTATAAATCGCATTATATCCGCAATGAGTTATACAAAGGGATGTACAGGTATATATCCGTTGAAGACCGGAAAAAGTAAACAAGAATGTAAAGAAATTTACAGGACGTTATATTTTGGCGATAAAAATATACAAAATATTGCTGATATACAAATTTTATATGTCTTTATTTCCCAATTTCTTACAAAGTGGTGATTAGTGACTGGTGATTAGTTCGATTATTGAGAATTAATCACCAACGGAATGTAATGTTTGCAGGACTGTTTGCTTGAGGTTAATGATTTGGATTGCCCGAAATCGGGCAATCCAAATTTTATATATTTTATTCAAATTGCGGATAAACCGCCAACTTGCGTAAATTCCAAATTCCAAAAGTACCAAATTCCAAAAAAAATCTGAATTGGAATTTGGAATTTGTTTTTTGGAATTTTTCAATCTATTCATCATCGTCACCATCTTCGGCTTTGAATCTATTTTGTGTGCCGGAGAAATCTATGACGTAGTGCTTGGTAGCAAAGTAGGGCTTTACATTGACTGCAAGGCGTACTGTTTGCGGGTCGTCGGGGTCAGCTTCGATGCGCTCAATGGAGTAATCTTCAATCAAGCCGCCATAGCCGCTGATTTTTTTGAAAAATTTATTGAGTTCCTGCTTGATTTCCTTGCGGAGATTGCCGTCAAATACTTGGAAGGTCAAGCCGTTGAAATAATCCAAGAGGACTTTGGCTATCCAGTCTTTGGCGCGTACTACGCCGAGTGCGCGGAGGTCGGGGTCGCCGCTTTCGGATGCCAATGTAGTGTCAGACATCGCGGTTGGTGAACCCCATTCTTTTTCAAAAATAATCGGTATCAAGCCCATTTTGTCAATGGCATCTGCCTGAGAGCGAAGGAGTGGCATACGCACACCGAGTGCGCCGTCGAGTTTACCGTATTTTTTACCGGCAGGTGGCTGGATGCCATTGCCAGCCCACATTTTTCCGGCAAGCAAGGCAGAGGCAGGTACGACCAAATCCTCACTTTCTATACCTTCATTTTTCTTGCGGACTATGATGTGGTTGCAAGTGACTACGGTGTTGGCTTTGTGTTTGTCGCTACCCGCGAGTCTTTTTTCTTCGATTTTATCTTGTATGGATTCAAATTCGCGCTCGTCGGTGAAATCCGTAACAAGGGTAATGCGGTACTTGGCGGCTTCCTTGCTCCAATATTCGAGATTGTCGCCAAGATAGCCGGGAATGACAAACAAAGAGTAGTTGTCTTCGAGTGAAAAGCGGTCGTAATTTTCTTTGAAATGTTCTTGAAGGCTGGAGCGCAATTCGGTGTTGGAATCGCTCGCAAATTCTTCGGTAGGAATATTCATAATAAATAAATTCCTGATGCTTTCTTCACCTGCATTGCGGAAAAAGAGGTCAATCGTACGGTAAGATTTCTCCAAATCTTTGATTTCGTCAAAGATAGTGGCTAAGTTTTCGTTGAGTACGGTAGCAGCTTTTTCGTTTTGCTCTTTGCAGAGTGCGACAGGGTCTTCAGCCGTTACGAGTTCTTTTAATATAGCGAGTTCGGCTTTGAGTTTTTTGCGTTTTTCGGCTTTGTCCTCGTCGGTGAGGAAGGCTTCACGACGTGCTTCGTCTTTTGGGTCTATTTCGCGGATGCCTTTTTTGCCATCAATTACGCCTTTGAGTATTCCAAATCCGCCCTGCTTTTTGAGGACGGCTACTTTTTCTTTTATTTTTTCCAGCGTGGCGTTGGTTGTTACTTGTTCTGCCATGACTTTGAGTTTTGTGGTAAAGGGTGAACGGTGGACGTTCAACTTACCAATGTGTGTATTAATTTTTTTCAGAAAAAAAATTAGTCCATAGTTGTTGGTTCATGGTTCATAGTAATTTTTATCAACTATGAACTATCAACTATGAACCATGAACTAAAAGCTATTCATCTTCTCCGCCAAGCTCTTCAATGAGGGCTTCTAAGAGTTCTACAAATTCTTTTTTGTGTTCCGGGTTTTTAATGACTCCTTTGAGTTTTTCGTTAGTTTGGAGTACGTCTTTGAATTTGGCATAGATGCCTTCTTCTTCTTTGAGTTCTTGAAGTAGCGGGCTTTGGTCTATGAGTCCGTCTTTGGTGAAAGACTTGATGCCGTTGAATTTGAAGACCATATCGTCGGAGTCACCGTCTTTGGTTTTCAAGTCAATTTCGCGCTGTGGCTTGTAATGCTCAAAGATTTCTTTCATGTTTTTGTGGCGGCGCGGTTCGGCGGTGTCGTCCGGCTCGTCGTTGAGTTGGAGTGCCATAAGGGTTTTGTTGTCAGGCACGATTTTTACGCCTGCGGGCGCATCTTTTTCATTGATGTTGGCACCGATTGTGTAACCATATAATGTTTTTGCCATGATTCTTAAGTTTTTACTGTTGTGTGTGTTGTTTCAGAAAAAATCGGACACACGGTTAAGTGAAGTTTAAATATGTTATTTATAGTTGTTGGTTCATGGTTCATAGTTTTTGTTGTGGTTTGAGATTGGAATTTAATGAATAGTCAATATATTGTTTTATTTTAAATAATGCAAATGATTGTTTTTGGAAAAATTCCAATTTAAAGTGTGATATTGTTTTTTTAATATCTGTGGTGTATTTACTGTAACATGCTTTTTTATTGGAAAATGTTAACAGTGATTTTTTATTTTATTGAAAAATAACAGAAAATTTGTTTTGTTCACAGCTAAAGGCGGCTTGTACAGGTGCTTCGATTATCCGCATATTTATCCCGAAAGCTTTCGGGAGTGAGTGGAAACCGGATATGGATACTTGACCCCGATAGTTATGCGGGGATAAGGCACTGACCTCGTATCAATTGGTTTGAAATACTGCACAGGGTGTCTTGGGAAATGCCAAGTATAAAGCATTTTTATAATAAAAAAAGACCTCGTTATTTCGATAAATTCTTTCTATTAATTGACAGCTAAAGAGGTTGACTGCAAACCCGTACAGGCGATTTCAATCGCCATGTGTGGTTCAATTATTCTTTATTTTTACATGGCGATTGAAATCGCCTGTACGATACTCATTTTATCCGAGAATTACGCCCCAGTCGTCGTCATCATCTGTGGATTTGGGTGGCGGAGGTGGTGGTGGCGGAGCTATTTCGGGTTCGGCTATATGTTGTGTGGTATCTTCGCGGTATGTGCCGGGGGCAAATTCGGAGGTTTTGAGTCCTTTTTCGGACATTTCTTTGAATAAATCGGCGTATATTTTGAGGAATTTGAGGATATGCTCGAAGCAGGAGTGGTAGATGTTGACGTGGGCATATTCGGCAGCTTCGACGATGCCGGTAGCGTCCATGAAGTCTTTGGGTACGCCATGAAATTCGGAGAAGTATCTTGCCATTTCTCTGCGTCGGGTGGCATTGAGGGTGAAGTAGGAGGAGCGTACCGCGATAGCCAATTTTTTGAACATTTGTACAATTTGAATCGGGGGTTGGTAGCGGAGTGAGGTTTTGAATTGGCTGTTGATGTCTATGAGGGTGTGAATGATGGGGGGAAGGACGATGCCCATGTCTATGGCAACTTGTGAGCGGAGGTTTTTTTGTGCGTCTTCGTGTACGAATTTCATGACCTCGGTGGAGGTGGTGAGCATGTCTTCGGAGACTTTTTGGAGTCTGTTGTAGAGTTTGGCGAGGGGCTGGTAGGAGTCGCAACTGACGCAGGGGGGGATGAATTGTTTGATGCGTGTGGGGTGCGCTCTGTCGCCTGCGTCGTAGAGGGCGAGGGGGAGGACGTTGGGGCTGTTGCTGTATCGGTCGGTGATTTCGTCGGGGTAATTGAGGGTGGTGTGTTTGAGTTGTACGGATATGTTGAGGTGGGGTTTGCGGTCGAAGTTTTCGTTGGGGTCGGGTGTGCCTACGGTGGTGAGTTCGGGGTTGAGTTCGAGGTATATGAGGAGGTATCGCTCGCGGCTTTCGGCGAGGTTGATGTTGGCAATGAGGTCTGATTTTTTGTATTGTCCGGTGGTGACGGTCTCAGGCGTGATGTGCAAAATGTGTGCGCTTGGCGTGACGGCAAGGCAACGGACGAGTTCTACGCTGAAGTATTCTTTGGGCGAATCTCCGGCAATTTCGAGGGCATTGTACTGCTTGTCGTGGCAGGGCAATAGCCCGTAATTGACGGGATTGACCTGTACGATAGCGGCATTGTGGGCTGCCCCAATGATGTATTGGTTGAGCGCAATAAGGTGACCGGCATTTATCATCATGCCGTTTTCCCAATTGACCGGAAGGTATTTATTTAATGATGAAGGGTTCATGTATTTTATTTAATGTAAAATGTAAAATATCAAATTTAAAATGTAAAAGGGTCGATAGTACGTATGTTTTTTAATGTAAAATGTAAAATATCAAATTTAAAATGTAAAAGGGTCGATAGTACGTATGTTTTTTAATGTAAAAT
>CALIZI010000257.1 GCA_938028705.1 uncultured Saprospiraceae bacterium
CTTCTTTATTAGATTTTTACAAAAAATAATTAATTACATGTTTTATTTTATTAATGAAATTCATTCAATTGATTATCAATGAGTTACGATTGTAAACCTAATTCCCCAATTCCCTAGTTCCCATTTTGTCCAAAGTCCAATGATAGTTGATAGTTTCCTTTGATAATGATTAAATGAGAAGAGAGACGCAAATGACAAATAAAAAAAAGCCACCCGAAACCGGATGACTTTTTTTATCTTAAAATCAATAATATGTTTAGTGATTATTAATTTATAATTTTCTATTATTCAGATAATTACAAAAAACTATGAACCAATAACCATGAATTGACCTATCTTCCGCCAAAGAGATTACCGAGCATACCCAATCCTTTTTGAGCGATGTCCGAATCAATTTTGCCGTCACCGTCTTTATCGAGCAGGTTGCTGATAAAGCTGCGTTGTTCCGGCTGCATACGGCGTTCTTCTTCTTCTTGATGTTGGCGCAACAATTCGGCAAGACCATTTTCGTCTAAGTTATTTTGGCGTTTTTCGCGCCCCAACTGACCGAGTACCACAGGTGCAAGTGTTTCGAGCAAGTTACTTGTTGCGTTTCTATCCAAGCCTGTATCTTGGCTGAGTAATTGCTCTACATTTGAGCGTCTGTCGCCCAACAAGTGACGAAGAATACCTGCACCGTCTCCCGATTTTTGATTTTGGCGATTGCCACCAATAAAACCAACAAGGTCGTCCATGATACTACCGTCGTGGTCTCTATCCAAAGCATTTGCCAAACCTGATGTGCCGCCTTTAGCAGCATTGCGGGAAAGCGAACTAATCAAAAGCGGTAAAGCAGCACTCACTGCAAGTTGAGTCATTTTACTATCACCGCCTATTTTTCTGGCAATCGAGTTAATCGCTTGTGCGCCCAATTGCTGTGTGATAATGTTCATTAAGTTTGCCATAAATTTTATTTGTTTAAATTTGCGTGTATTTCATCTTTTTCATTCAAAATCAGATGATTACTTTTGCGTGAATCAAAATACTCAAGAGTTCTTATGTCTTGTCGTTCTTTGTTGGTAGATATTTTGTGTAAAAAATGTGAACTGAAAGTTAAAATTATTTTTTATCACAAAAAAGATATTTTTTTATATTAATTTTATTAAAAAGTATTTTATTTAAATAAATTTAAAAACACTGATCATCAAATTTTTAATAAAAAAAACCTCACACCATATCGAAACTAAGAACTTGAGTAATATACTTGTTTTTTTAGGACAGCAAAGATAGTCAAAGTCACTTAATTTTAATAATCTAATTTTTAGTTACATGCTATCAAAGCAACGTCCAATAAATTGACACCCTTTTCTTTGTAAAACATTTTTTTTCATATTTTAAAAAACAAAAAATTTATGGCAGTTATTAAAGTCGTAGAAATCATGTCAGATTCTACCAAAAGTTGGGAAGATGCAACAGCCAATGGCATCAGAAGAGCGTCTAAAAGTATAAAAGGTATCCGCTCCGCTTATGTACAAAGCCAAAGTGTGGTCGTAAAAAGCAACAAGGTTAGTGCATATCGCGTTAATCTAAAGGTATCTTTTGAAGTGAAGTAAATTTATGATTGGTGAGTTGTTTATTAGTTTATAGAGTTTATAAAGTTACATTGAAGTAGAGTAATATTTTTAATTAAAAATATTATTTAATTTAATTTTTATTATAAAATAATTTTAAAATATTATTATTTAAAAACATTGTTAATTATAAATATTTTGTTTTATAAAATATTTATCCTAATCACTAATAAACTCTATAAACTCTATAAACTCTATAAACTCTATAAACTCTATAAACTCTATAAACTCTATAAACTCCATAAACTCCATAAACTAATAAACTAACTCACCAATCACCAATAAAATAAATATGAAACATTGTATCTTTTTACTTGTATTTTTAATGAGTCTGTTGACTTATAGTTTTGCCCAGCCCCGCAAAGGTGTAGGCGTACAGGTTCCCGCCAATATCCAATTGGCACAAGAATATTACAGAAACGGTGAATATGAAAAAGCGGCGGCTTTATACGAAAAACTTGTTGCCCAATCGCCCACCAGTAATCATTATTTTTCAAGATATATCGCTTGTTTGACCGAACTCGAAGAGTACGATAAAGCTGCGGATGTCATCAATGCCCAAATCAAAAGACAACCCAAAAACAGCACACTTTATCTGGAGTATGGCAACCTGCTCGAACTGCAAGACGAGAGCGAAAAAGCCGATGCTCAATACAGCAAAGCCATCAATCTGCTGGATCCCAGTCAGGGTAAAATAGACCAACTTGCCCGAAAATTTACGTCACTTTCCAAGTACGAACTCGCCGTAGCCGTTTACGAAAAAGGTAATCAGATACTTGACCAACCTTATGTATTTTCCTACCAAATCGGTGATGTATATCGTCGCACAGGCGAATTGCCCAAGATGATTACGCACTACCTCAACAGCCTTGAACACTCCGCCAACCGCTTGTCTATTGTACAGACTTATCTCCAACGTTATCTGGGCGAAGAAGACCTCAACGAAGTCAAAAAACAACTCTACGAGCGCATACAAGACAAGCCCGATGTGGTGATTTATCCCGAACTCTTACAGTGGGTATTTCTCCAACAAAAAGATTTTAAAGGCGCATTGCGACAAGCCAAAGCCCTCGACAAACGCCTCAAAGAGGATGGCAATCGCGTATATAAACTTGCCGGTACCGCCAAAAACGAAAAAGACTACGAAGCTGCGATTACGGCATACAATTATATTACGGAAGAAAAAGGACCGACCAGCGTTTTTTACCTTGATGCCAAGCGTGAATCCTTGAATGCCCGTCGCCTGCAACTCATTGAAGGCTACGAATATACGGATAAGGATTTGCAGGAATTGGAGCAAGCGTATATTACCTTCTTAGAAGAATTTGGGCGCAACAAAACCACTGCTTCCATGATTCGGGAATTGACCCAACTCTACGCTTTTTACCTCAACGATTTGGACAAAGCCATTGCCCTGCTCGATGAAGTCATCAACTATCCGGGCGTTGACCGACACACCCAAGCCCTCGCCAAACTCGACCTCGGCGACTACTACCTGATGAAGGAGGAAGTATGGGAATCTACTTTGCTGTACTCGCAGGTAGATAAAGAATTTAAGGATGACATCTTGGGCGAGGTAGCGCGTTTTCGCAATGCCAAACTGTCTTATTTCAAAGGCGATTTTGAGTGGGCGCAGTCGCAACTCAATGTCCTCAAAGCATCGACCTCCGAGTTGATTTCCAATGATGCCATCGACCTCTCCGTTTTTATCATGGACCACTACTCGCTCGATACCACCGCCGTACCCATGCAGATGTATGCACGCGCTGAGTTGCTCTCTTTTCAAAACAGGTTCGAGGAATCCTTTGACGTGTTGGATTCTATCAAAATCATCTTCCCCGAACATGGTTTGACGGATGACATCTATTACGCCAAATCAAAAATATATACTAAAAAACGCAAATACGAAAAAGCCGCCGAAATGCTGCAACTCATCGTGGACAATCACGCCGAAGAAATTCGTGCCGACAATGCCATTTTTGCCCTCGCCGAACTCTATGAAACACACCTCAAAGACCTCGAAAAAGCCAAAGCCCTCTATCAAAAAATATTGATGGAACATTCGGGCAGTACCTTTGCCGTAGAAGCCCGTAAGCGATTCAGGAAATTAAGGGGGGATGGTACTTTTAATTAAGGGGATTTTTAAATTATTTCATAATAAAAAATATTTATAAATAATTTTAATTAATCAAAAAACGACTACATTTTGGTGCGACCTTAGCTTGATAAAATATTTTCATAACATGAATGAGATTATTTCCCATTTGATTATCGGTTAATCTGTATCTTTGAATCATGTTGAACTGTATTGTCCTTCGAAAACCACTATCTGTAAATAGTAGCACAGGCAGAAAACGGGCAGATTATAAAATTGATATTGAAGCTGCGTTTGAGCAATTTCACGATATTATAACTCCTTTTTCCGGCAAACTTTATGGTGTTGTGTATTATTTTTATAAGAAAGTTCAAAAAGGGCAACGAGTAGATGCTGACAACTTGAGTAAACCGATTTGGGATTGCTTAAAACCCTTTCTATACAATGACGATATACAAATAAAACTGAGACTTGCAGGAAGTATTGATTTGAGAGATGATGACTTTGAAGAACTTGATATTAGTAACTTATCGACTGAAATATACGAAGCGTTGATAGAGGCTATTGAAAATGAAGAGCATATTTTGTATATTGAGTGTGGCGATTTACAACAAAGTATGTTTAAATTTAACTTAGTTGCTCATGCAAATTAGAAAAGAAGCATTACGGAAACATCCTAAATATCTACATGATATTGCCGTTGACCAATTGGCAGAGGATTATCAGGCAAAAGGTTACACTGTCAGTAAAGAATATCCTATTGGTCCTTATCATGCTGATTTATTTGCTAAAAAAAATGGAGAAAGTATTGTTTTTGAAGTCAAAGTAGGTAAACTCAATACCAAAAAGCGTGAAAAACTCAGAGCCATTAGCGAGTACATCAAAGAAAAAGACTACAAATTTAAAATCGTCATCGCGAATACACCACGCGAAAAGAAAATCAATGTTCCTGATATAAAATCTATTTTTGATGCGTATTTTCAGCAATCTTCTTTGGATAAACTTTCTCATTTAGCCAAACAGGTCAAGTACAAATCTGTCAATTATATTGAAGTCGATGAAGCCATTTTCAATGATGAAGCTGATATTCGGCTAAATGGAACGGGCAATATTGAAATAGAATTAATAGATACAAAAACTTATCCGGAGGTATTTCCTTTTGAATTTGACCTTATTTTGGCTAATATAAAAGGAAAATTAAGTCTCAAAAATATGATACATTTAGAATTTGATACTTCCGATTTTTAGGTAGTGTAGACGAATCCTTTTGTAAAAAGCAGATATTATCAGATAAAACAGTAATTTTCTATAAAAATATTCGTCTGACAAAATACCCTACTTTAATCGAACACCACCGATTTTTAGAAACAATAAAAAATCCAACAAAATGAACATTACATTCTCAAAAATATTAATAAGAAATTTTATCTTATCTTCAATTGTTTTAATTGTTGCACTCTTATTATATGGAATGCCCGAGTCTAATTTTTTGCTCACTTGGGTAGTCGTTTTACTTGCAGCAGCTGCACTTGAATATGATAGATATGAAACAACCGCACTCAAATATGGTGTCACCAAAGGAGATGAAAATCATTTAAAAGTAAAGTGTGAAGAAACAATAGAAAGCACTCAAAAAGAAGCAGAAATCATTAAGGAAATCATTGAATGTGATCAATATTTAGGTAAAGTAATCTTTAATGGAGAAGTGATTATAAAGCAAAAGTGGAAAGGCATCGTGGTGATGAGTAAGAGTGAAATATTGAAAATAGAAGACAATTCGGGCTTGGTGAAATATAGCCTGAAAACCCAACCTTATTTTTCATGGACAAGACTGGATCATTATGCCAATCTGAGTTATTACAGAACATTGAAAAGTATGATAAGCGGTGTTCAGCAACAAATCATTATTGCTTAGTTTTTTATTAAAAATAAATATTATTAAAATAATATATTTATAAAATATATTCACTGTTTTTTTAAAAGTATAAAAAAGAGAGGTCAGCATAGCGTAATCAAAACTACACTATGTTGACCTCTTTTTGATTTTTACATAAAAAAAGATAGAAATATAATGTTCGTCATTATGTAATGTCGTAAATTTAACCCTACAATTGACAAGTTTATCTAAATCATAAAAGTTTTGACACTTTTGGAATCTGATTTTTAGTTAATTATAAATTTTAGTACCCTGCCCACGTTTAGCAAACTTGAAAAGTTTACCAAACGGGTTTACTTATATTTTATGTAAAATTAATATCGTATGAAGTGTCAACCAATCAGATAAACTTGTCCTACAATTCGCCGATAAATTTACTCATTGAATCACAAACACATTAAGGAACATGAAAAAAGAGACCATTGCCATACATGGTGGCTACCAATCCGAACCAACCACCAAATCCGTTGCGGTACCAATTTACCAAACCGTAGCTTACGAATTTGATAATGCACAACATGGTGCTGATTTATTCAACCTTGCAGTCGCGGGCAACATCTACAGTCGCATCATGAACCCGACAGTCGGTGTACTCGAGGCGCGAGTGGCAGCACTTGAAGGCGGTATTGCGGGTTTGGGCGTAAGTGCAGGAAGTGCAGCAGTCAATTATTCAATTTTGAACCTTGCAGTAGCGGGCGATAATATCGTTTCTACACCACAATTGTATGGCGGTACTTACACCCTTTTCGCGCACATGTTACCCGCACAGGGTATTGAGGTTCGCTTTGCCGAAAGCTCTGACGCTAAGGACATTACCAAGCTCATTGACGACAAAACGAAGGCGGTCTATTGCGAATCCATCGGCAATCCGGCAGGTAATATCACTGACATCGAAAAGATTGCCAAAGCCGCTCATGCCAAAGGTGTTCCCGTCATTGTGGACAACACCGTAGCCAGCCCCGCATTGATCAATCCGATTGCTTACGGTGCGGATATTGTTGTGCATTCGCTCACCAAATACATCGGCGGACATGGCACTACGCTCGGCGGTATGATAGTCGATTCGGGCAACTTCCCGTGGGCAGACCACAAAGACCGTTTCCCGATGATGAGTACGCCCGAACCCTCGTATCATGGCGTGGTTTATACCGAAGCCTTTGGTCCTGCGGCTTATATCGCGCGGGCGCGTACCGTTGCGCTACGCAATACAGGTTCGGCACTCGCCGCTATGAGTGCTTTCCAGATTTTGCAGGGTCTCGAAACCCTCAATATTCGTATGGAACGCCATTGCGATAATGCCCTTGCCGTAGCCAAGTATCTTGAAGGTCATAAGCAAGTCTCGTGGGTCAAATACGGTGGATTGAAAAGCAGTGAGTACCACCGATTGGCGAAAAAATATTGTGGAGGCAAACCTTCTTCCTTAATGACGTTTGGTATCAAAGGCGGTTTCAAAAAAGCAGAGAAATTCTACGATGCTTTGACCATCTTTAAGCGATTGGTGAATATCGGTGATGCGAAGTCATTGGCTTGTCACCCCGCCTCCACCACGCACCGACAAATGACCGTCAAAGAGCAAGCCGCCGCAGGGGTGACGCAAGACCTACTCCGCCTATGTGTTGGCATTGAACATATAGACGACATCATAGCTGACCTCGAACAGGCTTTTAAAATTGCGAATAAACGGAAGTGATTTTTTTCGTTGAACATAATGAAAGGTCGTGGGTTTGCTCACGGCCTTTTTTTGTGCATTATTTTGAATGTATATATGAGATTACCTATTATAAAATCATATTAATGGCAATCATTTTATACATTGAACTAGTATTATTTTAAACATAAATAGAAAAAAATTAAAGTTGTCATTGATTTTCCGACATAAATAAAGCACCGCAAATCGGGCTTCCTGACAGGCTTGAGTTATTTTTGGAACAGTTGGGCGGTCAAGCAAAATATCGTGGTGGTCATCTGTGGTTCGGCGGCTTCGTGGATGATAAAAAAAGTCATCAATGACAGAGGTGGACTGCACAATCGGGTCACTCGTTTGTTGCATCTTTACCCATTCACTTTAGCCGAAACCGAAGCCTATTGTCGCGCTCGAAAAATCAAATTGAACCGCTATCAAATCCTTCAATTGTACATGGTCATGGGTGGCATCCCGATGTACTTAGACCAAATCAAAGCCGGACAATCAGCCATTCAAAATATTCAAAAAATCTGTTTCGCACCAACGGGTTATCTGCGAAATGAATTTGACCGTTTGTTTGCTTCGTTTTTTAGTGATTATCAAAAACACATTGCTATCATACGTGCCTTAGCCGCCAAAAGGAAAGGCTTGACACGACAGGAAATTATCAAGGCAACCCAACTCACAAATAGCGGAAAATTAAGCGATATTTTATACGAACTCGAAACATCGGGTTTTATCACGATTTATGGCGGCTATGGCAAAAAAGTCAAGGAAAGCCTCTATCGTCTGACGGATGCTTACGCGCTGTTTTACCTCACTTTTTTAGAGCCTTTGGGTAAAAATAATCAGTTGGATTTCACGCAATTGAGCGACCTGCCCGCATGGAAAACGTGGAGTTACTTCTTCTATTGCCTCTTATATTGCCCGACCCAAAGACGGTTTGCCCGATACGCAGATAGACCTTTTGATAGACCGCAGCGACCAATCTATCAATATTTGTGAAATCAAATTTAGTGTAGAAGATTATGTAGTGACCAAGAAAGATATTGATAATATTCAAACAAAAAAACAAGTATTCAGACACCACACCAAGACGAAAAAACAACTGTTTACGACTATTATTACAACGATGGGCTTGGTCGAAAATAGTCATAAAATTAATTCAATAGACCAAGTGGTGACTTTAGACGATTTATTTGCAGTATGAATAAAAGCTCCAAATTCAATCAAATTCAAACTTTCGACAAGCGTTTCAAACGCCCTTGATAAGATCCAATATAGCTTGGTTTCAAATTTTATTTTACCTTTGTGTGTAAAAATTACTCATGAGTAAAATGCAACGAACTCCCGCTCTCCTATTGCTTGAAGATGGCACAGTATTTCATGGCAAAGCTGCCGGAAAAATCGGTACGACAACCGGCGAAGTCTGTTTCAATACCGGCATGACGGGCTATCAGGAAATCTTTACCGACCCGTCTTATTATGGTCAATTGCTGGTGACGACCAATGCCCACATCGGCAATTACGGCATCAAAGACACCGAAGCTGAGTCGAAAGACATCAAAATCGCGGGTTTGATTTGTAAAAATTTCACCAACGAATACTCGCGCCCAATGGCAGATAATGCCATTCAGGATTATTTTGAACGTGAAAATATGGTGGCGATTTCGGACGTGGACACCCGCGCCCTTGTGCGCCACATCCGCAACAAAGGTGCGATGAATGCCATCGTTTCTTCCGAAACTACCGACATTGACCAACTCAAAAAGCAACTCGCCGATGTACCGCCTATGAAAGGTTTGGAACTTGCCTCTACCGTCAGTACGCCACAGGCTTATGCGCTTGGCGACCCACACGCGAGCCACCGTATAGCGGTGTTGGATTTTGGTACAAAACAAAATATTTTGCGCTGTTTTACTTCGCGCGATTGTTATGTAAAAGTCTTTCCGGCACGCACAAGTTTTGAGGAATTGAAGGCTTGGAATCCCGACGGTTATTTCCTTTCCAATGGTCCGGGCGATCCTGCTGTGATGGATTATGCCGTAGCAACGGTGAAGGAAATTTTGAAAGAAAATAAACCACTGTTTGGCATCTGTCTCGGTCATCAATTGCTGGCATTGGCATTGGATATTCCCACCTACAAAATGCACAACGGACATCGGGGTATCAATCATCCTGTCAAAAATATTATTACAGGGAAATGCGAAATCACCAGTCAAAATCATGGTTTCGGTGTCAGCCCCGATGCGATTGAGGAAAATTTAGACAAAGTAGAAGTCACCCACAAAAATCTGAATGACAATACGATAGAAGGTATTCGTTTGAAAAACGGCAAAGCCTTTTCGGTACAATATCATCCCGAAGCTGCGCCGGGTCCGCACGATTCGCGGTATTTGTTTGATGATTTTGTCAAGCTGATGAGTAAGTGAAAGCATCTAATACAATTGAACGGTTTGCAAAAATTACCCAAATATTGGTATTTTTGTAAAAAATAATTGAATTATGGCAAAAAATACATCAATATCGTTGGGTACTTATTTTGAGGATTTTGTGAATAATGCGATTGAAGAAGGTCGATTTAATAATGTGAGTGAAGTTGTGCGAGCGGGGCTACGTTTGTTAGAGGAACAGAAGAAAGAAGACATCAGGCGATTATCAAAGCACTTATAGAAGGTGAGGAAAGTGGAATGGTAGAAAATTTTGACCCGGAAACTCATCTAAAACGTTTACACAAAAAATACCTTGATGAAAATGGCAAACTTAAAAAACCAACCAACCGATAAATTCCGGTCAACCGTAAAGCCTATCCGCCAATCAGTCACCATAGAACAACTGATTGACGAACAGAACTATACACCTATCAAAGCCAAATAATTTTATAAGGAAGTCGCGGAATTGAATATTGAAGAACCTTTGGATGAATTGCTTGCTATGCTGACAACATGATATTTTGCAAAAGTTACCAAATATCAATATCTTTACAAGAAAATAACTGAATTATGTCAAAAAATATATCCATATCACTTGATACTTATTTTGAGAATTTTGTAAACGAAATTATCGAAGAAGGTAGGTTTAATAATGTGAGTGAAGTTATGCGGGCGGGTTTAAGTTTGTTGGAAAAAGAAGAAAATAAGCACCAAGCACTTCGCGCAGCACTGATAGAAGGTAAGGAAAGCGGAATGATTGAAAATTTCGATTGGGACGAACATCGTAAACGTTTACATCAGAAGTATTTTGAAAAATATGGCAAATTACCAAATATCAAGTAAGGCAGAGGCGGACTTGGACGGTATTTGGTTTTATACCGCCGAAAAATGGTCTTTTGAACAGGCAGAACGTTATCTTGCCTCCATTCGCAGTGAAATCGAAAAGATTGCTCAAAATCCAGAATCAGGTAGGTCTTACGCACACGTCTTGGAAAATTGTCGCGCATACAAAGTCAAATCACACTATATTTTCTATGAAATTATCAGCGATGACCATGTGGAAATTCTTAGGATTTTGCATGAGCGAATGGATATGGAGAACCGACTAACTGAATGAAAAATAAAAAATCTACATCGTCACAGACCGATAAATTCCGATCAGCCGTAAAACCTATCCGCCAATCAGTCACCATAGCACAACTAATTGACGAACAGCATTATACACCTATCAAAGCCGAAGAATTTTATAAGGAAGTCGCGGAATTGAATATTGAAGAACCTTTGGATGAATTGCTTGCTATGCTTACATCGTGATATTTCATTAAAAGCGTAATTACGCCACAGCAAAATCCGTATAAGTCCGAAATTTAGGACTTTTCAAGCCTAACACAATTTCGCCGGCAGCTATACCTTTTTTCAGTAATTCGACTTCAATTTCGCAGGCGGTATTATTCCATTGAATCCATATTTTTTCATTGATAATATCTAAATGAATCAAACATTGGAAGGTATAGTCTTTATCTCGCCAACCTTGCATAAGGAGTTGAAAATGATTGTTTTCTTTGTCAGAAATAACTAACAAATTCAATGGATTAGTCGTGCCTTTGTAGTAAGCGGCATTATCTTTCAGAATGTCGATAATTGCGTCTTGGAAAAATTTTATTCTATCCATACGAGTCGTAATTTACACATCATTTCAGCCGTAAAACCTATCCGCCATACTTGCTATGCTTGATTAGCATCACATACAGCAATATAAATACAGTACTTCTCCGCCCCATCTAATAATCCTGTACTTTCATCACTTATATTTTCCAAAAGAATCAGTTCATCTTTCATTCTTTCTATGTAATGCTCTTCAAGCTCCTCTGTTTTTGCTTTAGCAGAACGCCAATCAGGTTTCCCCGCTTTTATTTTAGGAATGAGTGTAGTCAGAATGAATAATTTACTAAACTCTTTTTCTCCTTTTGAACGTCTTTCACGATTATGGCGTTTGAATCTTTCGAGCGCATCTGATGTAGCACCTATATAAGCACATGAATATAACTCTCTACCAAATGCATCTTTTGTAATCTTGCGAATTGACGTTGTAATTTTCTTTTTAGCTTGGGATTCATTGAATTCATCGACATAGCTGTAGTAATCAAATGAGTTTGAATCATCAATTTTGTCTTCACCAAGTTTGCCAATTGCCGACTCGCGTTTTGGTGTTGTTAATACTGCAATTCCGAATAAGCCTGCTACTGCTGCTCCTCCTATTAAAAGTCCTTTCCAAAAATTCATATTAAAAACCTTTTAAACGAATTGTTTTATTATTCAAAAATATAATTTCAAAAAGCAAAACACTTGAAACAAAAATATAGTTCTCGAAAAAGGCTATTTTTTTTCAAATTAATACAAATTGAACGTGCGCTTGACACTTGAACTTACACTTAATCAATGCGCCTCCAACCAATTCCCCCCCGTATCCATACCCACCACGATAGGCACTTTCAGGTTGGGAATGGCATTTTTCATTTTCTCTTCGATGATAGGTTTGATGGTATCGAGTTCCGATTTGGGGACATCGAATACCAACTCATCGTGGACTTGCAAAATCATTTTAGTCGCAAACTCGCCTGTGCGGAGTGCCTCGTGAATATCAATCATCGCCACCTTAATCATATCGGCGGCTGTGCCTTGAATCGGGGTGTTGATAGCGTTGCGTTCGGCTTGACTGCGAGCAAGACTACTCTTAGAATTGATGTCGCGGAGGCTACGCTTGCGTCCGAGTAGCGTGGTGACGTAGCCGTTTTCGCGAGCTTCGGCGACGACCTTATCCATGTAGATTTTCAGCCCCTCGTATTGCTTGAAATATTGCTCGATGAGTTCGGCGGCTTCCGTGCGTTTGATGTCGAGTTGGCGGGAAAGATTGGTCGCGCCTGCGCCGTATATGATGCTGAAATTCACCGTTTTAGCATTGCGTCTTTGGTCGGCGGAGACTTCATCGAAAGGCACGCCATAGACCCGCGCGGCGGTGGCGCGGTGAATGTCCTGCCCCTTGCTAAATGCCTCCAACATCGCTTCGTCGCCACTGATTTCGGCAATCAGGCGGAGTTCGATTTGCGAATAATCTGCCGCTAATAAGGTGTGATTTTCGTCGCGCGGAATAAAGGCTTTGCGTATCTGCCGACCCGCTTCGGTGCGTATCGGGATGTTTTGCAAATTCGGATTATTAGAACTCAATCGCCCCGTAGATGCCAATGCCTGATTGAAGGAACTATGCACCCGCCCCGTCTTCGGGTTTATCATTCGCGGGAGGGCATCTACATAAGTTGAGCGCAATTTGGCATAACTTCTATGCTGCAAAATGTTATTTATAATTTCATGGTCTTTAGCGAGTTCTGATAGTTTTTCTTCATTGGTAGAATACTGTCCGGTCTTGGTTTTTCGCCAGCGATAAGGGATTTTTAATTTATCAAAAAGCACCTCACCCACCTGTTTCGGCGAATCCAAATTGAAAACCGTACCTGCCTCGTCAAATACTTTTTTCTTTAAATCCTCAATTTCTTTTGTCAATGTTTTTGAATAATCATTCAGAAAATCCGCATCCACACGAATCCCCTCAAACTCCATCGCTGCCAAGACATTTATCAACGGAATTTCAACATTATTCAACAGCCTGTCCAATTTTTCTTCCTTTACTTTCGGATGCAATATTTCTTTTAACTGCAAAGTAATATCCGCATCTTCTCCCGCATATTCGCTCACCTGTGCAACGGGTACATCGCGCATTGTGAGTTGGTTTTTTCCTTTTTTTCCGATTAATGATTCAATCGAAACAGGCGCGTAAGCAAGATACGATTCGGCGAGATAATTCATGTTGTGCCGCTTCTCCGGTTCTATCAGATAATGCGCCAACATCGTGTCATAAAATCGCCCTTTCACCTCCACATCATACCACTTCAATACGATAATATCATACTTGAGATTTTGCCCGACTTTTTCGATATTTTCATCTTCCAGAATAGGTTTAAATTCTGCCATAATCGCCTTTGCATCCGCCTCATTATCAGGCACAGGCACGTAGTAGGCTTCATTTTTTTTATAAGAAAATGCAATACCGACCAATTCCGCTTGGTTCGCATCAATTGAGGTCGTTTCAGTATCAAAACAAAGGACTTTTTGCTTGCTTAATTTCTTCACTAAATCTGCCCGTAATTCAGGCGTATCAATTAGGTGATAATCGTGTTTTACATTTTCAATATTATTTTTTGCAATGGAAAATTCGGGCGCAGAAACGGTCTTTTTTCCCTTCGAAGCGACGGGATTTCCGAATAGGTCGGTTTGTGCCGTTTTATTGTCGGTGTGTTGATTGCCTTTGCTATCGCTACTGCCCAAAATTGATTTGGACAATGAGCGAAATTCTAACTCCCGAAACAACTCCGTCAGTGCCTCGCGGTTGATGTCTTCGACTATGTATTTTTCTGCATCAAACTGAATGGGAACATCCAATTTTATCGTTGCCAATTGCTTGGAAAGTAAGCCTTGTTCGGCAAATTTTTCGACATTTTCTTTTTGTTTGCCTTTGAGTTGGTCGGTGTTTTCGAGGAGGTTTTCCATACTGCCAAATTGCTTCAAGAGCTTCACCGCCGTCTTAGCCCCGATGCCCGGAATACCCGGAATATTATCCACCGAATCGCCCTGCAAACCAAGTATATCAATCACTTGTTCGACACGCTCAATATCCCATTTTTCGCAGACCTTCGCCGCATCCAAAATCTCAATGCCATTGCCAAATCGGGCTGGTTTGTACATATATACTTTGTCAGAAACCAACTGAGCATAATCCTTATCCGGTGTCATCATATAGACCTCAAAACCCTCTTTTTCCGCCTGTTTTGCCAACGTACCAATGACATCATCCGCCTCAAATCCCTTGCTCGCCGCTACGGGAATATTCATCGCTTCGATAATCTGTTGGATGTAAGGAATGGCAGTCGTAATGTCGTCGGGTTGCTCCTCGCGATTGGCTTTGTATTCGGGGTACATTTCGTTGCGAAAGGTACCGCCCGGCAAGTCAAACGCCACCGCAATATGCGAAGGTTTTTCTTTGGTGAGAATGCTCCATAAAGTGCGCGTAAAACCATCAATCGCGCTGACATTCAGCCCCTTAGAGTTGACCAAAGGACGCTTGATAAAGGCATAATGCGCCCGATAAATGAGCGCGTGACCGTCGAGTAGGAAGAGTTTTTTATCTGACATTCGGCAAGATACGAAGTTTCGGAAGCAAGTTGCACCTTTAATCGTCAGATTTTTATGGCTTCGCCTTCCCACTTGATACTGTCGGGATTCGGATCGCGAAACAGTGTGACTATCTTTTTTATTTTCTTGGCACGACGCTTCATTTGATTGCTTGGCGGTACACCATTTTCCAATTTACCCATAATAATATCGCCGTGCATTGGTAAGAATAAGCGTTTTCGGGGTTCAAATATTTTGCTTACGATAAGTCGCGGTTCTGTATCGTCTGCATTACGAATCTCATTTAAATCTGCAACTTTGAACGCAGCAAATCCCTGATAATATTTCTTAGATGGCACAGCAAACCTCTGACCATGTTGTTTACAAAAATTGCTATTGGTATAGTTGAGTCTTAGAACGGATATATCTACTCTCTTGGGAGGCGGATGAAAGGCAGAAGATTTTAATTGGTTCTTTTTCAAGTCAATATGATAAGGAGAATAAATTATACGTAAAATAATTTCCTCATCATTATACTGATTTGGTATGGTGAAGTATTTTATAAATAATCCTAACACAATGCTTTTGAGTTATTGGTTTCATTATGCTGCAACCATCTGTTTTTTATTTTGCAGATTTTCGAGGCTATCAATGATTCTTTGAGGAATTCCGGTATCAGGATTCATGTCTATCACTTCCGATTCATCAATTGGCACATCATCTATATCATGATAAAAATTTTCATACTCCAATCCGAATGATATAGACAAAATACTGTTATTATTATCTTCAAAATCAATGGTAAGCGTTCCGTTGGTATTGGGCGCGATTTTTCCTACATTAGTCAAATGCAAATATTTGTCAGGTATAGCACTAAGAAACCATTGCGCTTTCTCTATGATGCGCGGATATATCGGAATGGCACCATATCCATCCCAATTTTCGGTCAATTGACCAAGTTCTTCTATATAATCCGTTAATGTTTTGACGATATTTAAGTCCATATTTTGAAGGTAATTTTTTTACTGAATAATACAAATATAACGTTTTTTAAGCTCAATTTCAACTATCCCCGCCACCGCTCCGCAAAATAATCCTGCAAGATCTGATGCCGAAAACGCCACTGACCACCATCTTGCTCCAAGATACGCGCCGACGTAGCATACCTGAAGAAAGACACCCAACGCAAAGGCATCTTTTTTTCGAGGTAGAGAGCGAGGCGGAGGACGAAGTGTTTCGAAAAAGAGGTAAATAAAGGACTGATAAGTGCAATAACAATAATAACTACAATAATCAATAAAGCATCCCAACTAATTGTACTTATATTAAAATAATTTAATGTAAAAAAAGCTACACATAGAGCTAAAGCTGATACTATGGTAAATTTAATAATTTGAAAGAGTACATCACTCCGCAAGCGATGATAAGGGGATTCTACAGTGGAGAAAGTAGTGATAACAAATACTTTTTTAATCAAATCTCTTATCAAACCGTAAGTCAAACCTCCTGTCAAACCGAAGACCAGACCAAATCCCAAGCCTTCGACCAAACCTCCAACTAAACCAAAGATTAAACCTCCAACCAGACCAAAGACCAAGCCTTCGACCAAACCTCCAATCAAACCAACGACTAAACCGTCAACTAAGACTTTGACTAAATAAAAAAACAAACCAACTATCAAACCTCCAACTACGCCTAGCACCAAACAGAGGAAAAATTTTCCAGCGATACCTTGTACCACACCTAAAAGCACACCGAAAAACGCACCTAAAATCAAGTTTCCTAAAATATCTTCATAAGCATTATGTTTCCAAGTAGACAACTTAAATAAATTAGACCATTCTACTTTTCTAACTTCTGAAGGTTGAATATTGAAATTCCCCATTACACCGACCATCAAACCGAGAACTAAACCGAGAAACAAACCCAAATCCAAACCAAGAACCAAACCAAAGAAAACACCATATATCAAAGCAAAACCCAAACCCAAGACTAAATTCATTAACAATTCACGCCTTAAATATCTCGGTTGAAAATCAACCAACTCAAAACTAACCCAACTCTCCCTCTCCAAAACATCCGCCACCCAAGCCAACGACCCCCTCGTCCTCTCCTCCGAAAAACCATGCGGATTATCCGTAGTATCCAGTTTTTTAGCAATAAATTGTTCAATCAAATACAACTCTAAGTCAGCTTGTTCTTGCGGTAAATCATGTCGCGTGGTACGGTCATCAAATACATCTAAAGCGATATTATAATAAAAAGGTGTACACAAAATATCCTCCAATACAGGGTGTTTGGGCAGCAAATTGAGTAAGGTAGTGGCGGCGGTTTCATTATTGACTTTTTGGGTTTTAGTCAAGGCTTCTTTGAGGGTGCGCTTGATAGCTTGGGGTGTTAAGGGGTTCACCATAATAGCTGCCTTTACGGGCGCATCATCGGCAGCGGCAAACTCTTTTATCCGCGAACATATCGCCAAATACGGCGTATTGTACAGCGTCAGATATTTGCTAATGGCATCCAAACATTGGTTGCGTAAATCGGTTTGTTTCGTGTCGTCGGCTTTGTCTTTGCCGACCTCATCCAAGCCGTCGAGCAAGGGGATAATCTGTTGCTTATCCATCGCTTCTTTGGCAAGCGAGGGCGAAAAACCATAACCGGAGACCAAAGCCGCTTGCAGCCAATCGTGCATATATTGGTTGTCGGCTTTCCATGCGGATAAGTTGAAAATGACGGGTATTTGTTCATTTGTGTTATCGCTCAACCATGCTTTGGCGAGTTCGAGCAATTGAGTGGTTTTGCCGGCACCGGGCTTGCCGACTATCAGCAAATGACGGTGTTTTTTGAGCGTATCCACCAAGTCACCTTGTAGTTTTTCTGAAATAATATCTTTATCAAAATGCAGATAATCCGGGCTTGTTCCTTCTTTGGTATAGGTCAATTCGAGTTCGACGGGCAGGCGATTATCTGTTTTTTGTTCTAAGCGATGTTCGTAGCGTTCCAAGAGTTTTTGACGGATATTATCCACTTCTCCGGCTAAATCATTGGTTTCGGGTGTGCGTAGTGCGGGCTTCCGAAAGAGGTTTTTCGGTGAGCGTTTTGGGGCGTTTTGGTATTTGGCAATGTCGCTTGTGAGATTGAGTGTTTTGAGATTAATTCTGTTTCGTTGAATATCAGCATCGTCGTAGGAAACCAGTGTGCCGCGTTCTTTTTCGTTTTTTTCAAAAATAGATTGTAACAGTGTAATTTCGTCATGGAATGACTTGGGCAGTCCTTCTTGATTTTTGAGAAGGTTCAAGGCTCGGTCTGTTTTGCCTTTGATGATGAGTGCTTCTATTTGTTGGCGGAGTTCCATCGGATGTGCTGTTTTTGTTTTGCAAGATATAAAATATTTTGCATTGTATCACAACCGAACGTTTCCCTTCAAAATATTGTTATTCCCTTCGACATTGTTTATCTTGTAGAAAATTTTTGACTTATGACTATGTTAAATGATAAAAAAGCCTTGAAGGTAGTCTTTTTGGAACTATTAAAAGAAGATAAGGAATTTCGTCAGGCAGTAGCGAAGGAACTTAATGTGGAAAATGACGCGAAAACTAAACGCCGCGAAGAAGTCCTCCAATCCATTGATGAGGATTTTAAAAAGTATGAAAATGTCTTTAAAAAATTAGCCTGACAAGATGAAATACCTAGCCAAAGATGACATCATAATCATCAATGAAAGAACCGTGCAGTTGCATGGCGGTAATTTTGTTCCGCCATTTAATTTGCTGAACGAAAACCCTTTGGATTACCTGATTGAAGCGGTGGAAGCCGAGATGTTTGGTGCGCCTTTGTATCCTGAAATTCACGATAAGGCAGCCGTTTATATGTTCAATATCATCACGAATCATATCTTTCAAGATGGTAATAAAAGAACAGGTTTGGAAGCCGCTATTTTCTTTTTGAAGGAGAACGGATATTACCTTGCTGATGAATTGAAACAGGTAAAAGCGGAAGAAAAATTAATTCCTGAAAATGGCGATAATACCGATGACATTCTCTTCAACTTCACCATAGAAGTTGCCTCTAGCAAACTGACTTTGGAGGAATGTCAGGCATGGTTTAAGGAAAATATTGTCCACCGATAACAGACTACTTGCTGCCTTTCTCTACATCCTTTCCATACCGCTCCGCAAAATAATCCTGTAATACCTGATGCCGAAAACCACTAATCAGCATCTTCCCTCAAGAATATGCTCAACGGAACGTTTCCCACCCAAATATTGTTATTCCCTCTGACATTGTTTATCTTGTAGAAAATTTTTGGATTATGACTATGCAAAATACAGACAGGGAGGTTTTAAAATCTGTCATTAAGGAAATGCTTGCCGAAGATAATAGTATTGTGAAGGATGCTATCAAGGAAATTATTGCGGAAGAAAAATCACTTCAAAGTGAAGATGCGAAGCGTGAAGAGGAGTTGACCACAACTATTCATAAAATCTTTGACAAATATGACGATGTATTCAAAGCCTTAGCCTAAATTCTAATGAAATATTTAACGAAAAACGACATCATTCTCATCAATCGTGAGACAGTGAAAAGACATGGTGGTAATTTCGTTCCGCCTGCCAACATCTTGAACGAAAATCCTTTGGATTATGTCATCGAAGCGGTGGAGGCTGAAATGTTTGGTGCGCCGTTATATCTTGAAGTTTATGATAAAACTGCGGTGTATATGTTCAATATTATCACCAACCACGTTTTCCAAGACGGGAACAAACGAACCGGACTTGCCGCAGCTTTGTATTTCTTGGAACTTAATGATATTCCATTTAGAGAGCCATGTATTCAAGTTGAGGTTGACGGTAGAACCATACCTGAAACCAATGAAAATATCCTATTTGATTTTACCATAGAAGTCGCCTCCGGCAAATTGACTTTAGAGGAATGTCAGGCATGGTTTAAGGAAAATATTACATTGAAGATATAGTTGACAGACCATCTTAAAATTGCCTGTCAACTATATAATGCTTAATCTTTCAAACTACCGGGTGTACTATAATCTCTAAATAAATCCAATACTTCATCTTTAATATCACTATATCCCGGATTCGTTTTGACCATTTCTTCCAGTTCGCGCATCATCCCGACCCATTGTTGGAACTCGCTACCGAATGAACCTTGTAAAGTAGCATCATCCAAGCTATCCAAAAACTCCATCTGGTCGGCGGTTTCGCGTGCGAGGGTGAGTACGTGTGCTTTTCCGTCGGCTTCTGCATCGGCATCAGCATAAAGGCGTATCATATACATCGCATTATGGTCATACGGAAAATTTTTGTGTGGAAATACTTCAAAGTATTTATTGAGGACATTTTTCGCACGTTGTTTGTCGCCTTTATTGAGGAGAGTACGTGCAAGGCGCAACATCGCAAAACGATTGCTCGCTACACTCGGCATATAACTTTCATTGACATACAATTCTTCTTTATCAAAATTGCCCCAACGAAATTTATTCATCACATTATCATACATCCTTTCGGAATCTACCCGTCCTTGTCCTATCGGCATCGTCTGAAATTCGCGGTCACCTTGTGATTTTACGGGTACGATACGCAAAGCCAAACCTTCCAGTTGGAGGTAATCAGACAAGCCCAATAATTTTTCAGGACGACAAGTCACTGCATAGTATATCGGACGCTCCCAGTTGTTGCTTGCAACAATGTCCATCATAGCGATTTCGTCTTTTATCAATCTTTCTTTATTGGCAGGAAAACGTATTGGCACTTCCGAGACAATGGAATCACCGGGATTGGCAGTGCCATTGCTCAATACCTTAGCTCTGTCAACAGGAATGACAATATTGCTCGTAGGAATATAGGTCGGAGATTCTGCCGGCAATTGCGGATGATCTTTACTCACAAATTCCATGACCTCTTGAATGGTCATTTTTTTATTGCTGGCTATCTGCCTTGGGTTGTTCATAATAACATTCCGCTTATTGCCCCGATAAGCTGCCGGAGGCATGGTCATTTTGATTGGCGGAGAGTCGTTGGTTTTGCGCCGGAGTTGGTCAATGTACCAGTCAACTGCCAACAGACTCAGGTTGACGACCCGCACATCGGTACGAATATTCTCTACCTCTTGGGCATACCAAAGCGGATAGGTGTCATTGTCGCCATGCGTAAATACAATGGCGTTTTTGTCGCAGGATTCTAAGAAATTGGAGGCATAATCACGCGCTCCGGTGTGTTTGGCGCGGCTATGGTCATCCCAGTTTTGGAAGCCCATTATCAACGGTGCAGTGACGACCAGTGCAGCACCTGCTATGGCAGCCACATTGCCCGCCATATATCGTTTGAACAGGTCAAAGAGTGCCATTACTGCCATGCCTATCCATATACAATAGGTAAACATAGAACCTGCCAATACATAGTCGCGCTCCCGCGGCTCGTTGGGTGGTTGATTGGAATAAAAAATAATGGCAATACCCGTCATTATAAATAAAAGTAAAACAGCAAAGCCATCCCATTTACGGGTATTAAAATGATAAAACAGACCTAATAATCCGAATATAAAAGGCAGGAAGAAATAGGTATTTCTGGATTGGTCATTCTTCATTGTTTCGGGCAGATTACTTTGGTCATAAAGCCGATTGCTATCAATAAAAGAAACGCCACTTAGCCAATTACCCGTTTTGGGATCCCAATTATAATAACCTTGTTGCCCGTTTTGTCTGCCTACAAAATTCCACATAAAATATCGCCCATACATCCAACCTATCTGATAGCGAAGCAGAAAACTTATATTATTCACAAAGGTGGGTTTTTTCCGCGAATCAGGTCTGTCACCCATCCACTGGCGGTGTTCTCTTTTGCGGTCATAATGCCCGATGCGGGGCAGGAGCATCATATCATTAGGGTTATATACATATTCCAATTTTCTGTCAATGACTGCGTATTTATCTCCGGCTCTGCCTATTTTATCTTCCTGTTCCGTACCTATCGGGTCGGCATTAAAGTGTGGTCCGTAGAGTAAAGGACGGTCACCATATTGCTCCCTGTTGAGGTACGACATCAGCGAGTAAGCATTGGACGGATTGTTCATATTGATAGGGGTATTGGCATTGGCACGAATTAGAATGAGAGCATAGGTCGAAAATCCGACCATCAGCATAGAAAATCCAATGAGTATTTTTTGTAATTGGTGATTATCAATTTTTTGTTTTAATAAAAATACACCTGCTATACCCGCCAAAACGAATAATATACCACCTGCCTTACCAAAGGCAGGTGCAGCCAATAATGCTAGTGCTAAAATAGGAATCCCTACGGGTGTTTGCCCTTTTTTGGAAAGTAGCCATAAGCCCAAACCCAAAAGAACAAGCATCAGAAAACAGAAAAACATCAAGCCGCTATTGAAGGGCATGCCAAGGTTATTGACAAAGAAATAATCAAAATTGCTACCCAATAACATTGTGCTGCTCATAATCGCTTTTTGTACCACTAAAGCAAAAATAAATACACCGGACAGCATAGCGATACCCATGCCTGTGAAGGTAGGCACTTCAGTTTTTTTGTAATAATATAGGAGTGCCATAGCGGGCAATGTCAGCAAACTCAGCAAGTGAACGCCCAAGGACAGCCCAACCATAAATATAGCAAAGACCAACCAACGGTCAGCCTCGCGGGTATCGGGCAAGTGATACCATTTGACGACTGCCCAAACCACCAATGCCGTAAAGAAACTCGCCATAGCATAGACCTCGCCTTCTACGGCAGAGAACCAAACCGAAGTGGCAAAAGTAGTAGCAAGCCCTGCCACAAAACCACTGGCAAGTATGGCAGTCATTTCGCCTTGCGTCATTTCGTCGGAGCGACCAACGATGGTGAGTTTGGAAAAAATCATGGTAATCCAACATACAAACATCGCTACAAATGCCGTACAAATACCCGACATGACATTGACCGAGTAGGCAATCATCGCGGGGTCGTCAGAGAGTATCTGTGCAATGGTGGTGAAGATATGCCCGACCATCATAAAAAAGGGTGCGCCCGGCGGGTGTACCACTTCGAGTTTATATGCCCCGGTGATAAACTCGCCACAATCCCAAAGGCTTCCGGTGGGTTCGGCAGTAGAGATATAGACGATGGCTGCAATGGTAAAAACCACCCAACCAACTATGGTACTTAGTTTATTGAAATTCATATATTTTTATTGTCGGATTGTCTCATGGTTCAAGGCTTATCAAATATGAACGGTGAAGGCAATCGTGTGATGTTCTTTATTTTTAAAATGCCGCACAAAAATACTAAAATGTCAACACATTAAAGAGTGAGTGTTGTGATTCGTTTTACAAGTCATTAAAAACAATATTTTGTTACTTGGGTTATTATGAGCTATAACGAGACTTTAAGAAATGGAATTGCCGAAAAGTGATACTTTTTTGGGAGCAGCCGCAATTTTTATTTTTGAAATAAATTGATGTAAAATGTAGAAATTGTATCATGTAAAATGAGTGTATTTTCTTTTTATTTAATTAATTTTCAAATTATTAGAAATAATAAATTTAAAAATATTTTTCTTGTATCTTGAAAGCCATTTTACATTTTACATTGAATATTTTACATTTTACAGTTCAAAAAATGTTTTCAAGACTTTCATCCTAATGATTTTTGTCGTAAATTTGCATCGCAATGTCGTAAAAGACATTATTGTCCCATGGTGTAATGGTAGCACTCCGGTTTTTGGTACCGTCAGTCTTGGTTCGAATCCAGGTGGGATAACTTAAAGTCTTGTAGATTAAAAATCTGCAAGGCTTTTTTTGTTTAAACTTTGGAAAACTTGGTCATTCATGCCGAAAATCTCTATTTTGGAGATTTGGATTTGGAAATGGAAGGTTTGTATTTCAATATCGAAAATGAATTGGACTTGCTATTGGAAAATCTTGAAAAGGTAGGAATTACCGACAGGTCGCAAATGGATATGAAGTTGAAAACGCTGATTATGAGAGCTACATTTATTTTGATAAATTATGAATGAAAAAATGACCTACGCCAAAATCCTCAAAACCCTCCGCGAAAAGCGAAATTTGACGCAGAAGGAGGTCGCGCAAGTGTGCGACATCACGCCGGAGTACCTCTCAAAAATCGAAAATAATACCAAAACACCAAGTATGATTTTGTTGAAAAAACTGGCGGCGACATATAATGTACCGCTTTCGATTATCATTTATCTCGTAGAAGATTCGGAGCGTAAGACGACGCACGAATCAAAAGAGGCAAAAGAACTTAAAGCCTTGAAAGACAGAATGATAAATTACATTTTTGTAGAAGACAATTACAAAATCGCTACCTTGCGTGATGACTTGAAAACACTGCGGGCATACAGACAGAAAACAGTCACTACATAGCAGTTTTTGTAAAACATGCAAGCCCGCTAATCAAAATTGATTAGCGGGCTTGTATGTTTTAAAGCAGAATAAAACTAGGCTGCAAAATTTTCTATACGTGGTGAAACAAGGGCATGATAAGGCTTATCAAATTCAATATCATTTTTCATTTTCACGACACGAATAGCAAAGATAGATTTGAGGATAGATTTATCCGTACACTCACGTAAGGTGGCGTGTAGAAATTTAATGGCTTCGAGCATCGACATTTCATCTATCCAGTTGGCTTGTACTTCCAATATAAAGGTACTTGGTAATAATGGTTTGATATTAGCTGCATGGAGAGATTTATTCAGTTCCTCCAATTGGCTCAAAAAAGGTTGTAAACCTTCCTTAGTTGCTAAAACTTTTCTCCTATACATACCAAAACTATGCTGTAAATTGTCCGTTATAAGGTGGAACGATGTAGTAATAGGGTTTATCACACTCTATATCGTCGGTCATTTGTACTACCCGAATGGCATAAATAGACTTCATGATATCATTCGTTGTTCCACTTTCCCGGAGGGTAGCAAATAAATATTGAATAGCACTCAATAAAGACATTTTATCCAGCCAATCTGCCTGAACGACAAGCGTAAAGGGTGAAGTATTGTCATTATCCAAAAATGGCTTGATGTAAGAAGTAGATAATGGCTTACCTTGTGCTTCCAATCGTTTTAAAAGTGGCTGCAAACCTTGTTTTATCTCACTAATTTTAGTTTTATCCATTGGGCAAGTTCATCTAAAATACAAAAGTAGTTGACATTTTTTCGACTTCCTTTTGAAATAAAAATAATATTTAAGTACTCCGTTTACTAAACTTCAAGGAGTTTGGTAAACGTACATAAGGAACTGATATTTAAGTTATTACTAATATTCATGATATACTTACGTTTACTAAACTCTTTGAAGTTTAGTAAACGGAGATACAGCATTTTTTATTGACTAAAAGTGTCAACTACTTTGATAAACATGTCATAATACCTTAAACAAAAACCATGAATTAACCAAATTAACTAATTACCTGATTCACCGTTCAACCAACCCTAAAACCCTTGCATGAGCAGAAATACTGCTGCTCCTGCCAGAAAGCCAAGTGCGGCGAGCCATGCTATCTTTTTGAAATACCAGATAAAATCAATTTTTTCCATACCCATAGCAGCAACACCCGCAGCCGAACCGATAATTAACATACTACCGCCTGTACCCGCAGCGTAGGCAATAAAATGCCAGAGGGTACTATCCATAGGTTCAGTGTACATGCCCATAGAAGCCGCCACGAGCGGCACATTATCAATAATGGCAGAGAAAACACCTAAGAGCATGACGACAGCACTTTGACTAGGAATGGTGGCTTGCAGCCACTCGGCAACACTTTTGAGCAAGCCGACCTGCTCGCCATTACTACCCATGATAGCAGCAGATTCTAAGGCAGCAACCGCAACCAAGATACCTAAGAAAAATAGGATACTTGACATTTCTATGCGCGAAAGGGCATTGTGGGCAGAGTAGCGATGTTTATTTTCAATGTTTTCTTCGGGGTGGATGTATTCTGAAATCAACCACACCACACCAAGCGACAACATCATACCGACATAAGGTGGCAGGTGCGTGAGTACCTTAAATATAGGTACAAATATCAATGCACCAACACCCGCAATCAACATCACACGACTGCTCAATACTTTTTCACTTTCTATCGCTTTATCAAAATGGCGTTTGGAAGGTGTGATTTCACCACGCATATAAGGCATACGAGACATGACAAAAATCGGTACGACCATACAGGCAATGGAAGGCAAGACCAGCGTTTTTATCAAACCCATCGTCGAGACTTTTTCGCCTATCCACAGCATGGTGGTCGTCACATCGCCAATCGGCGACCAAGCACCTCCGGCATTGGCGGCAATCACTCCGGCAGAGACAAAATAGAGTCGCTCACCTTTGTCGGGTATCAGGCGACGCATCAGCGATACGAGTACGATGGTGGCAGCCAGATTGTCCAATGTAGCGGACAGGAAGAAAGCCAGAATACCAATCAACCACAACATTTTGGATTTTTTGGTCGTGCGTATCCGGTTGGTGATGACCGAGAAGCCCTTGTGCAAATCCACCAATTCTACAATGGTCATGGCTCCAATGAGGAAAAATAAAATCTCGGCAACCTTCCCGATATGGTGCAACAACACATCGTCTAATGGTTCTACGTGGTGCGAATGTCCGACCACGTCCATGTGTCCGAGCGAAACAAATGCCCAGCACAATGCGCCCATAATCAAGGCAGGAACAGTTTTGTCCAATTTGAGCGGATGTTCAAAAACTATGGCAAGGTAGCCAATTATAAAACAGGCAATAAGAGCTATCAGCATCGGTATAGTATTTTACTTCTTAAAACTTGTAATTGTATGATTGTGTGATTGTAGAATTTGTCCTAAATTTCAAACATAAAATCTCTTCCTATATTAAATCAAAACAGAACATTGTTAAGTTTAATTACATATTTTCACAATCCTACAATCACTCAATTATGCAATTTCACAATCACACAATTTAAAGTCTGATTTTAAAGAGAGCAAAAGTAAGAATAATATTGTTATTTTTGTTCGGAATTTAGTGAATTGTCAGTTAAAATAAAGAAGCGTGTTTGGGCAGATATTTTAATGTGACATTTTAAAATAATAAAAATAAAATGTATATTTGATGTGTTTTTCATTATCAAGCAATATTAAATTCAAATAAATGATAATAATATATATTATACTTGGACTAACAATACTGGCAGGCTTATATTTTGCAAGTACATATAATCGCTTGGTACGTGCCAGAGCAATGGTAGAAGAAGGCTGGAGCGGTGTAGATGTACAACTTAAAAAACGTTATAATGTAATTCCGAACCTGCTAGAAACAGTCAAAGGCTATGCTGCTCACGAGCAAGATACCCTAAACAAAGTGATTGCTGCCAGAAATGCCGCTCAAGGAGCAGAAGGCGTATCTGCACAGCAGGCTGCCGAGCAACAACTAAGCACAGCTCTTTCCGGTTTTTTCGCGCTTGCTGAGGCTTATCCCGATTTGAAAGCCAATCAAAACTTTATGCAATTGCAGGGTGAGTTGTCAAAAATAGAAGGTGATATTGAAAAAGCTCGACGCTACTATAACGGCACCGTCAGAGAAAATAATATATTGGTGGAATCTTTCCCCAGTAATGTAGTTGCGGGTATGTTCAAGTTCTATATATCTGACTTTTTTGAACTGGAAAATGAGGAAGAGCGGGCTTTACCACAAGTGAAATTTTAACACTAATCCGAAAGGGTAGTCCTACAGATGTAATGCTATTGAACCACGAAGAACACGAAAACCGAACAGGTGTAGAGAACACAAAGTATTTAATAATGAATTTCTTACACAAACTTAGTTTTCTTATTTCGCTAATTCGACATTCGTGTTCTTAGTGCGCTTCGTGGTTCAGATATTTTTGTCCAACTACTTACCCATGAAATATAAATTTATCCATTTGCTCTCCCATATATGCTTCGTCATATTGGTCAGCACCAACCTTATCGCACAACAAGAACGTATTACCAATTACGAGGTAATGATAGTGGTCAATGAAGACCGCTCCATCTCAATAACAGAGGATATTTCAGTGATTGCAGCCGGTAAGGTCATTAAAAGGGGCTTGACAAGGGGGCTGCCTAAAAAGCGAACTTTCAAGGGCAAAACGAAACACATTCGCTATAATATCAAAAAAGTATTGCGAGACGGGAAGCCCGAATCCTATCATACCAGACATCAAAACGGTGAGGAAGTATTGTACTTCGGAAAACGGGAAGTGCTGCTCAAACCGGGGGAATATCATTATACGATTGAATATGATGTGCCGAATCAGATTGAGCAGTTACAAAAAATAGACGAAATTTACTGGAATGCTATTGGAACGGACGTAGTTTTTCCTATTGATAAAGCTATTTGTATTGTGCGCCTGCCTAAATCGGGAAAGCCCTTACAAAAAGCCTGTTATACAGGTGTTTACGGCTCAACCGAACAAGCTTGTGAGAGTGAGATGTGGACAGACGAAAATGACCTGTACTTTAAAACAACCAGACCGCTGAAACCCAATGAAGGTTTTAGCATTGGAGTAGGTTTTGAAAAAGGCATCGTTGCCGAACCTTCAGTATTTGAACGCTTTGGAAGTGCCATGATACTGGGTTTATCTGCACTTGGCTTGTTGATTTACTTTTTTGTTACCTGGAATCGTTATGGAATAGATCCGCCCAAGCCTACTCCTTATCCACAATTTGCTTCACCACAAGGATATTCTCCATCTTCCATTAGTTATATTGTCAAAGAAAAATATGATCACAATAAAATTACAGCTTCTATCATCGACCTCGCCATCAAGGGACATCTGCGTATAGCACAAGAGGAAGAGCGGGGATTATTTAGCAAAAAAAAATCTTATTGTCTGACAAAACTAATTGATACTCAGGAAGATTTATTTGAAGAAGAAAAAACACTGCTCAATAGTCTTTTCCCCGGCAACCTCAAAGAAGTAGTCATCAATGGTGAACATGAACCAAGAGTAGAAAATGCTTACAATAGTCACGAATCCAGCATTATCGGGCAGCATCAAGCATTCGTTACCGAAGGGAATAACCGGAAATTTTTAGCCGTTCCTATTATTATCAGTCTGTTGACCGTTATCCTTGCTGCTTTTATGATGAACCGCGCAGGAACGGATATGGATAATCTAGGTGCTACTTTGTTTTCCGCTGTTTTTATTCTTTTACCGCTCACCATAATATTCCTTATATTTTTCAACAAACGCAAATTGCCTTCTCGCCTCCTCTGGTTTTTTATTCCTTTTTTAATCTTTTCCTGTCTGGTAGGCGGCAGTTCTGCTCTGATGGGCTTATCGGAGTTAAAAGGATCAATATATTCAAACTTCAATGGAGTCAGCATAAATGTTATAGCATTGATTTTATTTATTCCCTTAGCTATCATCGCTTTAATCACCTACGCCTATCTCATCAAAAAACCCACAGAAAAAAAGCTGCAATTACAATCTGAAATAGAAGGCTTCAAGATGTACTTGGAAATGGCAGAAAAAGACCGCATCAATCTACTCAATCCGCCTGACAGAACGCCCGAACATTTTGAAGCTATGCTCCCTTATGCCTTTGCATTGGACGTACAACACAAATGGTCTGCACTTTTTGAATCTATCCTCACAGCGGCTGCCTATCAGCCAAACTGGACAAATAGTTCGGACACATATACACATTCTGTCTTTGCCAATGATTTTAGCAATTCTATGTCTCGCTCCGCTACCCCTCCTCCTCCCGAAGATTCTGGTGGTGGATTTGGCGGCGGTAGTGGCGGTGGCGGCTTTTCCGGCGGTGGCGGCGGCGGTGGCAGCGTTGGTGGCTGGTAGGCAAACTGATATTTTGTAAATTGAATGGGCTATGCGCCCACGAATCAACGAATCACGAGTTACGAATCACGAATTATAACTATGATAAACAGAACACAAGCCCGCGGGATATTAGATGATATGATTAAAAATCCGAGTTTGCACCGGCATTGCCTGTCGGTGGGTATGGTGATGGAGGCTTACGCCAAAAAGTTGGGAGAAGATGTGGAAGAATGGTATGTCACCGGTATATTGCACGATGCGGATTATGAAATATATCCTGACCAACACCCGAATGTGATCGTGGAAAAGCTGCGCGATATGGGCGAGGAAAAAATCGCTCATGCTATCTCGGCGCATTATACCAAGTGGAATGTACCTTATAATACACTGCTCGACAAGGCTTTGTTGGCTTGCGATGAACTGACGGGCTTTATCATAGCGGCAGCTTTGATTCGTCCGACAAAACTGGAGGGCTTGACCGCAAAATCAGTGAAGAAGAAATTTAAAAATCCAAAATTTGCCGCAGGTGTAGAACGCGACGAAGTGATGAAAGGTGTGGAACTCATGGAAGTGGACTTTACGGAACATATTAATTTTATCATTGAAGTCCTGCAAACATACGAGGAGGACTTAGCTTTATGAAGTGAATAAAGTGAACTGTGAAAAATACAGAAATACAGGTGTATTCGTGGAGGTGATAGTGGAGTTAAAAAATTGCTACAGCATAACAATATCCTGACTTATTTACATGATACCAATTTTTACACAAAATGAAATACTCATCGTCATCGTACTTGCAGAGAAAACTCGGCATGTTTAGAAATATGGCTGACACTTTCTTGAAATGTAGCGTTCCAAATTGAGTAATCACGCAGAGAACGCAGCGTTCGCGGAGATTTAATGTAGCATCCCTCTGCGAACTCTGCGTTCTCTGCGTAAAAAAGTGTCAACTACTTTTACGGCACATCTAAACATGCCGAAAATTCATGAATTTTCTCTGCAAGCATAAAATATATTATAATTTTTTATTATTTTCAATCCATTGATTCATAATGTGTTCTAATGTAAACAAAGGTATCGAACCATTTTTAAGAATCATATAATGAAACTCCCGCACATCAAAGGCATCACCGAGTTCGTTCTCTGCTTTATAGCGTAATTCCCTGATTTTCAGTTCACCGGCTTTGTAGGAGAGGGCTTGTCCGGGCCAGCCGATATAGCGGTCAATTTCGGTATTGACATTGTGTAGGGCGAGTGCGGTATTGGAAGCGAGATAGTCAACGGCTTGTTCGCGTGTCCAGTCTTTGGCGTGCAATCCAACATCTATTACGAGCCGACAAGCCCGCCACATTTCGTAGGTCATTCGACCAAATTCTTCATAAGGCGTTTGATAAATACCCAACTCCTGCCCCAGCCATTCACTGTATAATGCCCAACCTTCACCGTAGCTGCTCAGGTAGGTATGTTGGCGAAAATCGGGTAGGTCTTTGAGTTCTTCGGCAAGGGCGATTTGGAGGTGATGCCCCGGTACGGCTTCGTGCAAAGTAAGGGCGGGAAGGTTGTACAAAGGACGGTTTTTGAGGTCGTAAGTATTGACCCAATAAGTGCCGGATCTGTGATTGGCGTAAGAACCCGGAACATAGCGTCCGGTGGTGTAGCGCGGCGCAATTTCATCCGGCACAGCCTCCACGCCATAAGGCAGACTCGGCAATTTTCCGAAGACCTGCGGTAGTCGCCCGTCGATGCGTTTGGCAATGTAGGAGGCTTCTTTGAGCAGGCACTTAGGCGTATCACAATAGAACTGCGGGTCGGTACGCAGAAAGTGAATAAACTCCGAAAAAGTACCTTCAAAACCGACTTCTGCAATGATTTCTTCCATGCCTTTTCGGATACGTGCGACTTCATCCAAACCGACCTGATATATTTCGTCTATTGATATATCTAAAGTGGTGTAATACTTCACTCTTTGTTGGTAATATGCCTTACCTTTCGGAAAATGAATCGCGCCAAGCGTAGTACGTGCTTTGGGTCGATATTCATTTTTTATAAAATCGCTTAATGTCTGATACCCCGGCGTAATACTTTGATTAATAGCTTGTTGTGCTTATTTGCGTAAACGAATTTGTTGGGCTTTATCAATGCCGTTCATCGTCTTGAATGGCTCATAAAAATAGCTGTCTTTTGCCTTTTCTGAAATGTATGCGTCCATTCCTTTTTCGTAATCGGTGAGGATGATTTTGGGTAAAGTCATGCCTTTTTTGATGCCCATTCGCATTAGTGCGATGTGGTCATCTACATACTTTTTAAAGCCCTTCAAACGCACTATATATTGCTCATAACTCCTGACCGAATCAAAGGAAAAATCACTGGCAGAAAAAGCAAAACTTGAATGAAAACCACTGTCCGAATCTATTGGAATCAGGTAGCTTTGATACTCGACTTGCGCTACATCATTTTCCAACATAAACTTGAACATATCATAATTGACCTGCGTCTCAGCGTCTAAGGCTTCGCGGTTTATCACATTCAATTTTTTTAAAATACCTCTCCAAAATTCCGCCCTGCGCTCGTGCGCTGCTACGGACACTTCGGCGTATTTGGTACGGTCACTTTCATAACCCAATGAAGCCGCCCAAGCAGGGTATTCCTGCATTCTGAATGTCCAATCTTGGGATATGAGTTGGGCTAATTCCGCCTTTGGTGTTTGGGCATTGGCAGTGAAAAATGTAAGGAGTATTAAGGTGAGGGTGAGGAGTGGATTTTTCATAATTTTTGTTGGATTTTTAAAGAATGGTTTTACTCAATGTGTTCGCTAAATTGGGTATTCAGTGTTTTTTGATTATTAATAATATTAAATTATAATTTGTATTTAATTAAAAATTAATTATTTACAAAAAATAAAAATAAATAAATTATTCACATTCAATTTGTAATTTTTAATTTGGCGAACACATTGATAGGATAAACTCATTTATTATTCTACATTTCCAAACCCCTATCCCAACTCCACAATCGTCACCCCGTCACCTGCACCTTTCGGGTCGCCATGTCGTATGCTTTGTATGGCTTTGTATTCGCGTAATTTCTGTTTTACGGCGCGACGCAGGATGCCGTCACCTTTTCCATGTATAATTTCTAAGGTAGAACCATTGGCGATAAGTGCCTCATCTACAAAGAGTTCGACGGTGCGGATGGCTTCGTCGCGGCGCATACCGCGTAGGTCGAGTTTGTTGACAAAATTGGCGGTAGTGACCACCGTATCGGCGTTGATTTTACCTTTTACGGGTGCGGTTACAGGTGCGCCTGCCTTTTGTAAATCGCGTACTTTAACCGTCATCCGCAACTGCCCGACAATGATAACCGCATTGTTTTTATGGATAGATTCTACGGTTGCAATATCACCGCCTGTCTTGAAACGCACATAATCGCCGACCTCAATCGGTGTATCGTCTTTTTTATTTTTGTTGGGTTTGTGGTAAATATTTTCGTGGAGTTCATAGACTTCTTTGCTGATATTTTCTCTGTCGTTGCGATTATTTTGTAGGGCAGCTTTGGCTTTTTCAAGGTTCTGTTCTTGGCGGATTTCGCGGATGCGTTTTTCGAGTTCTTTATTGACTTGCGCCTTTTCTTGTAAGGCATTTTGTTTGATGTCGAGCTTGAGTTTGCGGCGGCGATATTCGAGTTCGCCATTCATTTGTTCATAGTTTTTAACCAATTTATCGAAGTGCTGTTGTTGGGCTTCCATTTTGGCGATGCGCTCGGTGAGGTCTTGTTTTTCGCGCTGCAAATCAACAATCAATTGGTCAATCGCTTTTTCGTTTTTACCTGTTTTATGTTTGGCATATTTGATAATTTTTTTATCCAAACCACTCTTTTCGGCAATCTCAAAGGCATACGAACTACCGGGTTTCCCAACGGTCAATTCGTAGGTAGGGGAGAGGTTGTCCATGTCAAATTTCATACTGCCATTGACAATACCTTTATTTTTATAAGCAAAAATTTTCAGGTTGGAATAGTGGGTCGTGATGAGTCCGAATATTTTTTTGTCGTTTAATTCTCGTAGAATCGCCTCCGCTATTGCACCGCCAATTTTCGGGTCGGTACCGCTACCAAATTCATCAATCAGAATCAAGGTTTTGTCGTCCGATTTTTCTAAAAATATCTTCATATTTTTCAAACGCGAACTGTAGGTACTCAATTCATCTTCAAGAGATTGTTGGTCGCCGATGTCGATAAATAATTTTTCAAAAATACCCATTTCAGACTCCGGATCTACCGGCACCAACATACCCGATTGGAGCATCAACTGCATCAAACCCAATGATTTGAGTGCAATGGATTTTCCACCTGCATTGGGTCCGCTGAGTACGAGGATTCTGTTATTATTTAAAAGAGAAAGGGTGAACGGAACGGTGGTTTTTCCTTCTTTTTTATTTTTTAAAAATAATAATGGATGATAGCCTGTGTGAATGCCAATGAAAGGTTCAGATTTGAGTTTGGGTTTGCAAGCATCAAGGTCGAGGGCGAGTTTTGCCTTAGCTTGAATCACGTCATAACGGGCAATGATAATGTGGTATTCTTGAATGAGTGGCAGATAGGGTTGGAGGCTTTCCGTAAGGTCGCGGAGGATGCGATAAATCTCGCGTTTCTCCTCATTTTCAAGGTCAAATATATCATTGTTTATTTGAATAACAGCTTCGGGTTCGATGAAGGCGGTCTTACCCGTAGCCGATTCGTCGTGAATGATACCGCGTATTCTGCGCTTGTTTTCGATAGGCGCAGAAAGCACTCGCCGACCATTCCGAAAACTCTCTATGGTATCTTTGAGCAAACCCTTCGATTTGTATTCATTGATGAGGGCGCGAAAGACTTTATCGAGTTCTTTGCGCTTGGAAATCTGTAGGCGACGGATACGCATGAGTTCGGGCGAGGCATCGGATTTTATCTTGCCTTCTTCGTCTATCACGCGGTCGATGGAGTACAACAAATCTTCATTGAAATGAATATTGCGGACTATATCGTACAAGGTAGGATAGGCTTCTTTTTTGTCTTTTTTGAAGAATTGAAAAATGCGATAAATGATGCGAATCGTATCTGCCAATCGTTTGAGTTGGGCTTCGCTCATCACAAACCCTGCTACGTTGAGCATCTTTATTTCTTCGCTCAAATCTTCATAATTACTCATCGGAAAATGGTGGTTTTCCTCAAAAGCAATTTTGTATTGTTCGACCTCATTGAGCATACGTTCAATGAGAAATTTTTGAGTGTGGAGTTCGAGTTTTTCGATGCGTTGTCTGCCGGGTTCGCCCAAGCATTGGGCAGTAATCAGGGCTTTTATTTTATCAAATTCTAACTTCTCGTAAACATCGTTTGGTGCCAGTATCATTCGTCTGTATTTTATTGCATAAAATCAAGACGAAATGTAAAATGTAACATGTAAAATAATAAACTTACGATATTCATCAGAACAAGTTGTAAAAGTTTTTTTAACATCTGTACTGACGACTTTAGCCGTCAAGTGGTTCGGTATCTCCCGCGACGGCTAAAGTCGTCGGTACGGGGTACTCGTTTTTTATTTTTAAATGACGATACTTCACGTTGTACCATCCTTTTACATTTATTATTTTACATTTTACATTTTACATTTCAATCTCCCGCGTATTCTTTTTTCAAAGATAAAGGTTTTGGGGCTTAATTGCCACGTAACTTATGAATAATGCAAAAAAGTGTTGAAAAGTTCGGAGTGAATGGAAAAACATACGAATCAAAATTCGTAGCTTAGGGCAAATATATTGTGTAGTTCATTCGGGCTGTATGCTGAAAAATATCTTGAATAATTGATTTTTGCGACAGCAGACAGGTTGCGATATAAGTGGAATTTGGTTTGTATGCCTGCGGTTATGCAGACGTGATTGTAGGGCTTAGAAAATCCATAGCCGCCTCCAAAATAACTTCGGGAAATAAATGCCTCACCACCCAAAAAACGATAGCCCAATCCTATACTTGCGCCAATATTAAACTTGCCGATTCTTTTTTGCCTGTGAAATTCTGCGGATAATTTGAGATAATCTCTGAGATATAACTCAGGAGTGTCATAAGTTATCGGAGCATCATAAACCAACCACAATTGGTTAAAGCTAAATGACAAAGCACTTTTATCTGTGAGTAACCTTGAGTAATTTATATGTGTAGGCAAGGGTACACCACGCTTAAAATCGTGAAAAAGATATGGCGTATCATCAAAAAAGTAGGCGGCAGTCACGCCTATTTGGATTTCATTCTTTTTCTGTGCTTGTACTTGAATACACAAATATATTAAAATAATTAGTGCTAACAATTTTCTCATAGTTTACTGTTTTGTAAAGTTGTAAGAAGCTAATTTTCAAGATGATACAAGGTATGGATTATCTATTTAAATCGAAGCAGTCAGGCGTTAAAACCTTGTTAAAAGGTAATGGAATAGCGGGGAAGATAAAACTGTCAGTTGGCGTGGGCAGTTGAAACAGCCTGTACTGTTGGGTACTTTTGGCGCAAGCTTCAATTGTCCACATATTTAGCGAGGGAGCGGGCGAGGAATGAAGTATGTGATAAGCAATTATCGCAAATCAATCACAATATTTGAAGGTATGAAGAAGCACTGACACCCGAAAGTCGGACAGGGTGCAGGCTGCCGGAGTTTTGGGAAGACATTTTTGAGTGGGCGTTTTTCATAATAAAAAAAAATATATAAAAATGAGTAAATAATATCAATATTTTAGACTTTGGACAAAGGAAATGGGGAAATTAGGTAATCCCGATAACTATCGGGACTTTTTTAGATTTTTACAAAAAATAAGTAATGACATGTTTTATCTTATTAATAAAACAGGGAGAACGAAAAGTCGTTTTAATAATGTGTAATATGTTGATTTTTAAAATTGTCGGGAAGCCTACTCGCCTTGCATTTTCAAAATGCAAGGCGAGTAAAGTTTGCCTTTCTATTTAAAATTAGATAATTATATATTTATTTTTAATAAAATATTTTTAAACTCATATTATAAAAACGACTTTTCGTTTGCCTTGTTAATAAAATCTATTCAGTTGATTATCAATGAATTATGGTTTTAAACCGAATTTCCCAATTCCCGAATGTCCAAAATGTCCAAAGTCCAACTTCTAAGGAAGCAACCGCCCGTATCGACGCGGAAAAGGAATCGTCTCCCGCAAGTGATCAAGTCCGCAACACCAACGCACGATACGCTCCAAGCCCAGACCAAAGCCTGCATGTGGCACAGAACCGAAGCGGCGCAAATCCAAGTACCATTCAAACTCTGACATCGGCAACTCGTGTTCCTTGATTTTGCGAAGAAGTATGTCAATATCAGTCTCACGCTCCGAGCCACCGACGATTTCGCCATAGCCTTCCGGTGCGAGTAAGTCAACACCCTTGACGTGGTCGGGATCGCCTTCTACTTCTTTCATATAAAAGGCTTTGATTTTGGTGGGCCAATTATAGACCATCACAGGCGCATCGAATACGCGGGTGAGTACCGTTTCGTCCGAGCCGCCGAAGTCTTCACCGCCTTTGAAGTTTTTGGCGGATTCAATCCACTTGGGGATGTTGCGAACCTGCTCTTCCATGTAGGCGATTTCCTTACGTAGTGCAGCGATTTTGGCTTCATTGAATTTGCGTGCGCCCTTCTTCATACCTGCTTTTATGGCAGTTTCGCGCTCGGCTATATCTTTCAAATTATCTTCAATACCTTGCTTCGCAGCGGCAAGGTCAGCTTCTTGTACGGCTATGGCATTGCGTCCGTTTACATCTTGTTCGCCGCGTAGTATTTTGACAGCATCCGTGTATGGCACACGCGGAAACGACTGATTCACGCCTTTGAGTTTTTCGACATCGCGCTCTAAGGCTTCCAACTCGACAGGGCATTTTTCAATCACGCGATTGATGACATGTTTAATGAAACCTTCTATCAAATCCATGTTCATTTCATTATCGTAAAATGCCATTTCGGGTTCTATCATCCAGAACTCTGCAAGGTGTCGTGGCGTGTCCGATTTTTCGGCGCGGAAGGTCGGACCGAAAGTATAAATCAAACCTTGCGCCATTGCCATCGCTTCGCCGTAGAGCTGCCCCGACTGCGAAAGGAATGCCTCTTCTCCGAAAAAGTCCGTTGCAAAAAGCGTGGTCGTACCTTCACAGGCATTGCCCGTAAAAATCGGTGCATCCATTTGCACAAAACCCTTATTTTGAAAAAACTCGTGGATGCCCATGATGATTTGGTTTCGCACACGCATCACTGCCCATTGTCGCTTGGAGCGCAACCACAAGTGGCGGCGGTCAGCAAGGTGGCGCACACCATGTTCGTTTTCATTGACCTTAATCGGGTAGTCTTTCGAGTAGCTATACACTTCGAGTGCTGTGGCTTGGAGTTCGTAGCCGCCCATCTGTCGCTCGTCTTTGATGACATTGCCCGTCAGTGCGAGCGAACTTTCCAGACTCAATCGCTTGGCAGCTTCAAACTGTGCTTCGCCTACATCATCCAATCCGATGACGCATTGCATAAATCCCGTTCCGTCGCGCAAGACGATAAAGATGTTGGTTTTGCTTTCGCGGATGTTGGCAACCCAGCCTTTGAGTGTCGCTTGTTGCCCCTCGTGTGTGGCTATCTCTTTGATGTATTGATGCATAAATTTATAATTCGTGTATGGGTGATTTTGTGTATTTGTAATTTTTTAATTTATTTTTTGTAAAGTATAATTTGTAATTCGTTGACTTCATTTATCCGTAATTCATTTGTATGTTCATTTTTATGTATTTTTTTAAAATAAATAATTAAAAAGCAGTCAAAATAAATGCGAATGAGGGGGCAATAAGAGGGGCGTGAAGTCAAAGCCATTGTGCTGTCTCAAAACGTTTTTTGTCTAAAAAACGTTCAATTTCGGACTTTATTGAAAAATAAGCCGCAAGATAGTAGTTTTGTTGGAAAAAAAATATGAATAATTAATTGTAATGATTATACTTGCACCACTTTTTTATTTCACCATTTTAAATATTAGAAATACATCATGGGTAAACTTGATGAATTGTTAGTTAAGTACGAAGAAAATATGACCGATAAACTTGGCATCAAAAAGGTTGATAAAGACCTGCTAAGAGCTGCTGCCAAGTCTTGCGGTCCTGCACTTTACAGAAAAGATGCTTCTACGGTTTCTTCCGGTGATGCTGCTGAATTGGAGCGCGTTAAGAAAAATTTTCTGATTGGAAAATTGGGCTTAAAGGATTCTCCGAAATTGGATGAGGCTATTCAAGAAGTAGTGGACACTTTCGGTAGTTCTAATCGCAATAAGCATCGTGCTATTTTTTACTACTTACTAATCAAGAAGTTTAAAAAAGCTTCTATGTTTAAATAATTGAAATTTACGATGTACGGCTAACGATTTACGATAGACGGACAGTATTCAGTAAATTAATAGAGCGCACAGGCTTCTATTCAATTATTTGCTTAAAAAAATTAAGCTCACCTTTGGTGGGCTTTTTTTATTTGCAGTGTGTTATTTTTGGACTTTGGATATTGGGTAACTGGGTAACTGGGAAATTAGGGGGTGCGATTCGTTTTTGTACCCGCTAATATTCTTGATTATCAATATTTTACGAATTTTAAATTAACTTGACGATAATACATTTTAAAAAAATAATAATGTATTTATGTTTAGGATGGAATATTTCTTCCGAATTTGGGCTAAAACTCGTCTGACATTTAAACTTTGTAGGAAAATATGAGTTCATTGGTAGATTTTGAAAATGTCTGACGAGTTTTAGCCCAAATTCAAGCCCAATGCCGTCCATTATTGAATAAAAATTAAAAATGAGCATGGGTACAAAAATGAATCACACCCGATAAAAATCATTCAAAATCTGTTTTATCCGTTCAATCTGTATA
>CALIZI010000258.1 GCA_938028705.1 uncultured Saprospiraceae bacterium
CGTTGAGTCAAAGTCAAATTATCAGCTTTTAATTCACTATTTTCTGATAAAAGTTTAGCTATTTGAGCATCTTTTGTCACAATGCAAAGGTATATATTTTTTTTATTCTTTAAAAATCAGGAGAGAACCTGAGTAGTTACCAAAAATTAAATTAAATAAGGTCAAATTTGACCTTTCATATACAGAAATATCTCCTTTTCATTGCTATGTGGAAAAAATAGGTATATTAGTCTGTATTGGGCAAAGGTTAAAAGCAAGAAGAAAAAACCTTGCTATGACCCAAGCACAACTATCTTATAAGGTAGATACAGACCCTTCCTATATCCGTAAAGTTGAGTCAGGAAAAGTCAATATCTCTATTGCCAAACTTCAAGAAATCGTTACTGCACTAGATATTTCATTATCGGAACTATTGAAAGGAATTTGATTTTTTTACAAATGTGAAATACCCTAAAATATAATGTATCACATAATCGTTTTACATGTGTGTATGAAATTTATCGACAGTTCATTTAATTTTTTTTACAAAAAAAAAATCTTTTCTTTGCTTCTTTTACAGGCATATATTTTTTCATCCAAAAATAAACGAATCATGAGAAACACCATTTCTCTTATTTGTCTTTTTATTAGCTTATGTCTCATATCTTTTACTGCTGATGCACAAATTAACTTATGTGATGCTGATGGCACCAATCCCCTTACCGGAAAGCCTTGTGTTAATGCAATTATAACAAGCGTTCCCTTCCTTCGCATAACCCCCGATGCCCGTAGTGCAGGCATGGGTGATGCAGGCATTGCCACTTCTCCCGATGCCAATGCCATACACTTCAACAGTTCCAAACTGGCATTTGCAGAGCATAGCTCTGGTTTTTCGGCGAATTACACGCCTTTGTTGAGGGCATTGGGTTTGGAAGATGTGCATTTATTCTATCTCACTAATTATGTCAGACTCAACCGACAGCAGACTTTAGGTATAGGACTTCGCTATTTTGATAGAGGAAAATATCGTCTTGACGACTATCAGGTAAGTGCAGACTTCAGCCCCAAAGAGTACGAATTAGCCCTTTCGTACAATCGAAAATTCAATGAGCGATTTGCGGCAGGATTAACCTTGAAATATATCTATTCACGCTTAGTTGGTCGCGACCCTTATGACCTCATTCCCATTGATGCTCAAGCGATTGCAAGTGATTTGTCATTCACTTACAAAACACCACTTACCCACAAGCTGGATTTGACTGTGGGAAGTGTCATTTCCAATTTAGGAACAAAAATGAACTACGAAGAACCTCAACCCGGAGGCGGTTTTCTCCCCTCCAATCTCGGTATTGGTGGAGGGCTGACTTGGGAAATTAATGAGGTCCAAAGCCTTCATTTCGCATTGGATATCAATCGCTTACTCCTGCCTACCCCTCCCGACGATGCCCCCAATTTTGACTACTTAGAAAAATCTGTATTAGCTGCCGCCTTAGGTTCATTTACCGATGCACCGGGTGGTTTTGCCGAAGAAATGCGCGAAAATACCTACTCACTTGGCTTAGAATATCGCTACAAACGCCTTGCTGCCCGCATCGGACACTTCAACGAACACTGGACAAAAGGCAATCGGAAATATATGACTTTGGGTATGGAACTCAATCTCAATTTTGCGACTTTGAATGTGTCGTATTTACCCGCATCTTCAAAAGGAAGAAGTCCTTTGGATAATACTTTTCGCTGTTCTTTATTGCTCAATTTTACTCAACTTGATAAGGATAGAAGTGCTGAGTAGATGAAATCTATTTGTTTTTGACCTGTTTTTTTATTATTTTTGAAAAAAAATATTTATGAGTACGACTGAATTAAAATTAGAATTGATAGAAGCCATTACCCGTACCAATAGTGAATCGCTGTTGTCTGAAATTCGTAAATTGGTTCGTACAAATGTCGAAGAAGAAACTACTTACAAATTAAATGAACAACAAAAAAAAGAAATACAAATTGCTGAAAATCAAATAGTTGAAGGTAAATACCTTACTCACAAAGAAGCACAAAAACAAACTGCGGAATGGCTAAAAGACTGATATGGACTGAATTTGCCCAACAACAGAAAAGAGAAATATTTGAGTATTGGAACAATAGAAACGGCTCCAAAATTTACAGCCGTAAACTCAATAAACTATTTGATGAAGCCGCTGAAAAGTTACAGACTTACCCTTTTAGTGGATCACCTGCCAATTTAGAGAACATTCGAATAGCAAGGGTCAAAAGCTATCATCTCATCTATAGGGTCACGAACGAAGATATACAAATTCTCATTATTTGGAACACACGACGAAACCCTGCCGATTTGGAGAAATTAATGGAAGATATAGATTAACTTTCAATACAAATTTTATTAATATACTAAAAAATCGAATAACGAGGTCTTTTTTTATTTTTAAAAACGCTTCTGCCTGACTTCCCTGCGAACCACTTTTTTCAGTATTCCAAATTAGCTGATACGAGGTCAGTGCATTATAGTTTTCACATACTTTTTACGGTTCTTTAATCACTCCCGAAAGCTTTCGGGATAAATATGCGGATAGTTGAAGGTTGCGCTTGGCATACAATTTTATCTTTTATCTTTTTTTGAAGTTGAGGTTGAAGTTGAGGTTGAAATTTTCTATCTATAACCATAAAAATCATACACCTCGCCTGCTTCATACACCTCTTTTCCACGCTCCAATTCCAGAAAACCATCAGCATTCACAAGATTCGCAAAATCCCCCGAACCATTGCCTTCAACAGCCAATGCACTCACCTTTCCGTCGGGCGAATACTGTAATTTGACTTGTACAAAATACGTCAAATCCGGCTTGAAATGCACCCGTTCAGCCAATGCAAAACGCGGTTTCGGCACAGCCGCCACACTCAAACTCGCATCCAACCACAATTTAAAATAACGATTCAAACACATAAACGACGACACCGGATTGCCGGGCAGCGCAAACACAAAAGTATCTGCCGTCCGCCCAAACCAAAAAGGCTTGCCCGGACGCTGCCGGATGCGATGAAAATGTTTTTCTACACCCAATTCGTCCAATATTTCCGGCACAAAATCAAACTTCCCTTTCGACACCCCGCCACTCAAAATCAATACATCATAATCACGGATACTTTCGGTGAGTTTGGTACGAAGTTCAGCTTTATCATCCAACAAATGCAAGCGGTCTGCCTCTATGCCCCACCCTTCCAAAGCCGCTTGAATCGTATAAACATTCGACGTGCGAATCTGATGCGGAAGCGGTGTCTCGCTTACCTCAATCAGTTCATCACCCGTAGAAATAATCTGCACTTTTGGCAATACCGAAACCCGCAATTCCGCTTTACCCACAGAAGCCGCCACACCAATTTCTGCCGGACTTATACGCACTCCCGGACTAGCCACTACCGTACCTTTTTTCCTATCAATCCCTTGAAAATGAATATTTTGTTGATAACGAATATTATCTATTTGAATCGTTGCCACACCGTCTGCAATCTCTACATCTTCGTACCGAATCACCGTATCTGCCTGCAAAGGCAACATCGCTCCCGTCATGATTTCGATACAATTTTGAGGGTCGTTCAAAGTAGTTTGAGCTGCGCCGGCTGCGCCAATGCTTTCTATTTTGAAGTTACGCCTTCCTTGTTCAAACTCCGAAAAATCAATGGCAATCCCGTCCATCGTCACCCGATTGAAAGGTGGCAAGTCGCGGTCAGTCGTCAGGTTTTCCTGTAAGATACGACCTCTAACTTCCTGTAATGGAATAGACTCAATCGTGAGTGGTTTGGCATTGGATAAGATAATTTGTGTAGCTTCTTCAACGGTAATCATAATAAGTTCAAGTATTAATTCAACTTCTATATTTTAATTTTCAAATATTTGTAAAATACTTATTTATAAATTTTTATTGAAATTAAATTAATTATTAATAATTAATTTTCAAATTTATAATCATTTTAAAATAAATACATTACTAACATTAAACAATTACAATATATAAATTAAATATCAAGTACAAGTTCAATTATTGCGCCTTGAGTTTGAAAGGTAGGTTATAGTCTTTTAATACTTCTAAAATTTGGGCAGTGTAGTCGCGTTTGGCTTGTTCGTAGCGGGTAGTGTCTTCGTTGGCGGCTTTGCTTTTTTCGATGTCGCTGTTCAGTATATCAATCAAGTCTAAAAGTTTGACAACCTCTATGGCTTTTTGTTCGTGTATGCTTTGTTTTTCTTCGTTCATAAAATACTGATAATGAGTAATTTTTGAATTCATAATTCAGTCAATTTAAAAGGAGCAATTTCGAGAGGCAGGTTGTACTTCTGAAAATGCTCGTATAATTCTGTAGCATGTTCCTGTCCGTTATCTGCCGTTTCTATGTTATCTAATAATCTTTTGACCGCATTAATCCTGACTGCATCTCGTTTTAGCCAACTATAATTTTCGGATATAGGTGTGAATTTCAGAGGAGTAATTTCGAGAGGCAGGTCGTATTTTTGTAAATACTCAAATAACTCGGCGCAATATTGGTATTTGAAGTATTCGTACTGACGTATCATAACTGCATCGTTGATTCTTCCGTCAATTCCGAAAAGTCCTTTGGCATGCTCTATCATTTCCAGCAGGTTTGAGACATCAACTACTCCTACTTTGTGTTTAGCTATTGCTTCCATTGAAATATAAATCAAATTATAAAGACATCAGTTTCATAGCTTCCATTTCAATAGGTAAACCATATTTCTGCAGATACTCATACAATTGAGTAGAGTAGTCGTATTTCAAATATTGATATTGGCGCACCATAACCTTACCCGAACCTGTCTTAAGTTCAGTATCTATGTTAGATTCAACATCCTTATTTGCTCCTTCAAGAAGTCTTAAAAGTTGCTGAATAGCGACTTTATCTATGTTTGGTTTTACTTGTACATTAATCATTTTGAAATAATATTTTCAAAAAACCTTTCGGATAAGATATACCATTAACAGATTTAGTGTTTGAATATCTTTCTTTCCAACGATTGAGTTCCGATTGATATTTCTGATGCAACTCATGTTCTTTTGGATAAACATACACAATATACGCATCAATTCGCTCTTTTTCAAGTGAAAATGTCCAGAACTTATCCATGACCTTATCCCCGCGCTTCTCGTACACCCAATAATCTACAAAGGTAACAATATCAATGTCCTTCGGGTTTTCTTTTTGTGTGACAAAGCTACCGTTAATCCACTGTTCAAATCGCGGAAATACATCATCTTCAAAGCGATAGGTATAACGCAAATAATTATCAAACAACCATTGCCGCCGCTCCGAATTTGGAAAGGCATCTACGAAGTACGCTTTCAAAGTATCAATATCCGTCTCAATACCTTCCTGCGGAGTCAGGTAGCCATGTTCGTCAAAGGTGAGTGTTTGGTGTTTCATCTTACAAAATTAACAAAAAAGGCTTCCCGACAAAATCGGAAAGCCCATCATCAATCTCAGCAATCTCACAAATTGCTGTATAATCTTGTGTTGTGGTGTTGTGGTGTTGTGGTGTCGTAGTGTTGTAGTATTTTCGTTTATCATCATCATTTACTACAACACTAGGACACCTCAATACTAATCTACATTATCATGCAAAAACGAGTTATTTTCTTTCAGCACCATTTCGTCATCGTCTGTAATCGTCCATTTTGAAACCGTTGTTTCTGATGAATATGCCACATCTTCCAAATTCACTTTTCGACGCAAGTATGCCGGTTGATTTTCCAAATCAACAAGTGTATTCGGATTATTGAGTTTCACCGGATTCGGACTCACAGGACGTTTGTTTTCATACTTATTTTGTGACACCCTTCTTCTATCTTCATCCGTATATTCGCGAATATACGGCTCATCAAAACTACCGTTCACATTAGGTGGTGGAGGGGAACTTGGACGTACATCTTCAAATTCAAATATCACAGGTTTTTCATCCGTAATAGGCTCTTCTTCAGCGACAATTTCGCTAATCGTGGGCTCGTATTTATCATAAATATTCTCAGTTACAGGCACAGTCATCTTTCGTGGTTCCGGCTTTTGTTGAACCGATTTTTTGTCTCTACGCTCAAATCCGGTAGCAATAATTGTGACGCAGATTTTATCACCAAGCGACTCGTCGTAGCAATTTCCCCAAATCAAATCCGTCTCATTTCCGGCTTCTTCTTGTACGTATTCAGTGATTTCAAAAATCTCATCCATCGTCACTTCTTTATTGCCCGAAGTGATGTTGAGGAGGATGTGTTGTGCGCCACTAATATCATTATCTTCAAGCAAAGGACAGTTCAATGCCTCCTCTACCGAACGACGCGCACGATTTTCACCTTCCACTATAGAAGTTCCCATAATCGCCAATCCGCTACCACGCATAACGGTGTTCACATCTTCAAAATCCACATTGATGTAGCCCGGTACGGTGATGATTTCTGCAATACCTTTTGCCGCTACGGTCAGGATGTCATCGGCTTTAGAAAAGGCTTCTGAGAGTGCGAGATTGCCATGTATTTCTCGTAACTTATCATTAGAAATCACGATAATCGTATCGACATGTTTCTTCAATTCTTCCAAGCCTTCCGCCGCTTGTTTGTTGCGACGACGACCTTCAAATGCAAAGGGCAAAGTCACGATACCCACCGTCATAATATCCATTTCTTGCGCCGCTTTTGCCACCACAGGCGCAGCACCCGTACCCGTACCACCGCCCATGCCGGCAGTGATAAAAAGCATCTTGGTGTCATTCGCCAGAAATTGACGGATTTCTTCGATAGATTCGATGCAGGATTCTTTGCCAATATTGGGGCGCGACCCCGCACCACGACCTTCCGTAAGGCTTGGTCCGAGTTGAATTTTGGTATTGACCGGACAGCTTTCCATCGCCTGGCTGTCGGTATTACTTATGGCGAAATTTACACCTATGATACCTTGTTTGAACATGTGCGTAACGGCATTGCTTCCGCCTCCGCCCACTCCAATCACCTTTATTATAGATGATTTCTCTTCAGGAATATTGAATTGCATAACTTAATTTTTTAATGATTAATGGTTAATGATTAACGATTAATAAAAAACCATTAATTGTGAGATATTGAAAATTGATGATATATATTTTTAGTAGAGAGTTAGAGAGTAATGAGTAGAGAGTTCTACACTCTTTACTCTCAACTCTTTACTCTTTAACTAATCTAAAATTCCGCATCAGGGTCTTCTTCAAACCACTGTTTGGTTTTTCGGAAAATACTCTCAAACCACTTCTCCGAACTTGCGCCTTCTTCTGCGCCAACAGGCTCTAAAATTTCCGCTCTTTCTTCATCTTCGTATGTGAGTGGAACATTATCGCTACTCTCATAACCATTTAATAATAAGCCAATTGCAGTAGAATAAATCGGGCTACTAACCTCTTTGGTGTAGCCATGTGCCAACTGTTCAATCGGAATACCAATACGTGTAGAAAGCCCCGTATGCAGCTCTACCAACTTATCAATATAGCGCAAAAGCGAACCGCCTCCGGTCAGCACTACGCCACCGATAAGTTTGTTTTCATAACCGCTCCGACGAATCTCCCAGAAGATGTGGTCGAAGATTTCTTCGACCCGCGACTGTATGATAAGTGCAAGATTTTTTTCGGAAATTTCCTTTGGGTCACGTCCTTTCAGACCCGGAATGGTAATCATGCGATTTTCATACACTTCGTCGGCAAGGGCAGCCCCGAATTTGACTTTGAGCAACTCGGCTTGGTGCTGCATCACTTTACAACCTTCTTTAATATCTTTCGTGATGACATTTCCGCCGAAAGGCACGACACTCGTATGGCGAATAATACCGTCATGGAAAATCGCAAGGTCAGTCGTACCGCCACCAATATCCACGAGCGCAACGCCCGCTTCTTTTTCCTCTTGGCTCAATACGGCAGCCGCCGAAGCGATAGGTTCGAGTGTGAGGCTCGACACTTCCAGTTCGGTTTTTTCGACACATTTAAAGATGTTTTTTGATGCCGCGATTTGCCCCGTAATGATATGGAAATTCGCTTCCAAACGGATACCGGACATTCCTATCGGATCGATGATACCTTGCTCATTATCAACGATATACTCTTGCGGAATGACGTGTACAATCTTGTCGCCCGGAGGCAAAACGAGCTTGTGCATATCTTGAATCAAACGGTCAATATCGCGCTGACCGATTTCTTCGTGTACATTGTCGCGCACAAGGATGCCGCGATGCTGCAAACTCTTGATATGCTGCCCCGCAATACCGACATTGACGACCTTAATTTTCATACCTGAACGTCGCTCGGCTTCGTGAATCGCGTCCATAATTGCCTTCACTGTCTTCTCAATATTAGAGACTACACCACGCAGTACACCAATAGATTCGACCTTTCCAACACCCAAGACTTCCAGTTTTCCGTGTTCGGTTTTCCGTCCGGCAATAGCACAAACTTTAGTCGTGCCAATGTCAAGGGCTACAACCACATTAGCATGTTCTGTATTCATATTTTTGTTTTTTATTAGACATTGGTAAATGGTTCAAAATATTTTTACAAAATTATATTTTTTTTATAAATTATTTATTATTTTATAATAAAATATATTAAAATCAAATAATTTTATATCAAATACCACGTCTTGTACAGACAACTTGTCCTTTAAATTTAAGATTGATGATTGAATATTTTTTCCAGTCTCCGTAGGGCAATCCCTCCGTATAAAAGACCTTTAAATTTCGTAATTTTTCTTCGAGCCTGTCCATTTTTCCAATGATAATCCGGTAGCTGCCTACCTTTGTGATAATGGAAAAATCTTTGTCACCGTCCACGTATATTTGCTCGGTAATCGACAATAAAAACTCATCTTCACTAATACGTAACATCAACTCCAACAGATTTTTAAGTATATGTTTGTCGTTTTCTTTATAATTTTGATGATAGGCTGTAATCCGTCCTGTTGCTACCGGAACTCGTGCCGTATAATTGGCAGACATGGGCAGATATTCGCCTTCTTCATCCAAGTAATAATTGTTTCCTGCATTGTCAATCACACGCACCAAAGGCTTACGTTGATGCACCGTAATATTGATGTCATTTCGGGCATCGACAAATACTTCTGCGTCTTTTATAAAAGGATCTTTTTCCAAAATAGACTCCACTTCCCGCGTGTCCAAATTTCCAATCTGCACACCATCCAATACATGTCCAAAGCGACGTTCTATGGTTCGTTTGACATCCGATTTGCGAACAAAGTGCATCGACAAACTATCCATCACCTTCACCTTCACCCCCATCGAATCGCTCCCCCGCTTACGCTCCACCGCAGACAATAGCAAACCCAGAAACAGGAAAATTCCGGCTATCCAAATCATGCGTATGAGGAGATTGTTCGTCATTTTTTTCTTACCACTAAGGTATTAAGGAACACTAAGGGGATTTTTTAAAAACACATTAGTTCGACCTTAGTGTACCTTAGTTACTTAGTGCTTATATTTTCTATTTGTTTGACAATTTTCGGAACAATCGCGTCAATATCGCCTGCACCGAGTGTTAATAATACTTTTATTTTTTTTATATTTAAAATATCAAATAACGCCTCTTTCGTTGTTATTTTTTTATTTAAATTTTTCATTTTATTAAAAATCAATTCAGAATTTACGCCTTCAATCGGCAGTTCGCGTGCCGGATAAATAGGTAATAAAATCGGTTCGTCCAATTCATCTAATGCTGCGGCAAATCCGTCCGCAAAATCGCGTGTACGGGTGTATAAATGTGGCTGAAAAATGCCCGTAATTTTTTCATTCGGAAATAGCATTTTTGCTGCCCGAATCGCCGCTTTCAACTCTTCAGGATGATGTGCGTAATCGTCAATGAACGTAATATTTTCGTTTTTTATAATGGTCTCAAAACGTCTTTTGATACCTTTGAATGTAATGAGTGCTTCGTGTATTGCTTCGTCGGTCACACCGAGTTGTCGAGCAATCAAAATCGCTGCGGTGGCATTTTCTACATTATGTTTTCCGGGCAATGTAAATTTTAAATTATGTAGTGTATTCTCCTCATTTTCAATATCAAATACAAAATTTCCATTTTCTACATGAATATTTTGTGCTTGTGATTTTCCGCAATTTATACCGTAAGCATTTTCTATAACATTCACATTTTCGGGTATTTTTTTTATTGTCAAATCATGTTTCAAATATGCCGTTCCACCATGTTTTACTTTGCTGATGAATGATGTAAATCCGTCTAACATATCATCGTGATTGCCGTAGATGTCAAGGTGGTCGGCATCCATTGATGTGACCAGTGCTATATCGGGACTTAGCTGCAAAAATGACCTGTCAAATTCGTCGGCTTCCACTACCACCCAATCACTTTTTCCTTCCACAAAATTCGACTCAAAATTCTCCGAAATACCTCCGAGAAATGCCGTACAATCCACGCCGCCTGTGCGTAGTATGTGCGTGAGAATTGTCGTAGTTGTTGTCTTACCATGCGTGCCTGCAATCGCAATCGTTTTCATGCTACGACTGATGATACCGAGCATTTCCGAGCGTTTCATCACCGCATATCCACGTTCCCGGAACCAAGTCAATTCCGTATGATTTTTGGGTACGGCAGGTGTCCATACCACTGCGTCAATGCCTTCGGGAATCTGCGTCACATCTTCCTCATAATGTATCGTCATACCTTCCGCCGACAGCTTTTCTGTCAGTGGGGTACGGGTTTTGTCATAACCAAAAATCGTTACGCCACGCCCATTGAAATATCGCGCTAAAGCACTCATCCCTATACCGCCAATGCCGATGAAGTATAGCTTTTTTATGTCTTTGAGGTCAGGCATCAGTGGCGATTTTGGTTTGTAGGGTGTTGATTAATCGCTGTACGTCGTCGAAATCTTCTTTTAGTTTTGAGAGGTCAAGCAACTGCATTAACTCCGCATCATGCTTCATTTTTTTATATCTCTGTCTTCTGTCTCTCGGATAATGTGCTTTCAAAATTTCGTTCAATGCCTTATCTGGCTTACTGTATTCCTTTGGATTTTTAGTGATTCGGATTGCTATTGACTCATCCGCTTCTGCATAATATTCATCAAGTATCTCCGGTTGAGATAGAAACCACGCTTCCATCTTCTGAACCATGAAGAATACATTCTCTTTTGGTTCTAACCCTCTCTTGATTCTCTGTTCCTCTTTTTTATCGTCAGAAATATCTGAATCAACTAACATTAAGGTATTTTCCTTATCCTCTACGACCTCTTCATAATATTTTTTCACTTCTCTCCATCCTCCTCCCATATCAATTCTCACATATTCATTTAAATCAGAGCTTGATATTTCTTGCTCTAAAAGCTCACGGAATCCTTGGCGCAATCTATTTGAAGTCGAGTTCAAATCAGTATTTTTATTGGGCTGAAAAAAAGACTCGCCTCCTTCTATAAGAAGTTGTATGTTTACCATCGCGTTCCCCCAATTAAACCATTTAACCATGCCTGTCCTACGGTAAAATCATATTTCCATTCTCCAAAATCTTTCTGAGACAGTTCGGTTACTATGGTGTTGTTATTTTTCTTGTTTTCAAATACCAAAACATCTTCTAGTTCAAATGAATTAAGCAAAAATGGTGAATGTGTACTCACTATTATTTGGGATGTTTGAGAAGCATGTTTAATACCTTCTGCCAACATGTTAATCATATCTGGATGCAAGCCGTCCTCTGGTTCTTCAAGACATACAATATTTCCTCTATTTGGATTGTATAATACAGACATTAGCGTAATAAACTTTAGTGTTCCATCAGAGAGATTTTCTACTCCAATCAACCATTTATTTGCAACATCTTCCACTAACATTTCTAAAAAACCATTGGTTATCTTAAACCTGATTCCTTTAAAATTAATGTTAACTCTATTAACAACTTTTTCTATTTCCTCGAATGCCGCCCTTCTTTTAGGACTTTTACTCATAGAATGTAAAAGGTCAGCAAGATTTTTAAAGTCTTGTGAAAGTCTCTCTACCTCACCATTTCGTTTTGCTTTATTTGTTTTTTTTACACCATTTTCTGTTGTATCAATAGTTTCATATATAACTATTTGTCTTAGAAAATTTTCAAACATTTCCATTTCATGATTCCCTGTAACCCATTCTATGTCAAGTAATTGAGACCCTGACAACAAGGCTTTTTCCCTAACAACTTCAATTTTCTCATTTTCTCCCTTTGATACTTTTTCCATCCACACATAAAGATCTCCGCCTTTAGTTGTGGATAATTCATATTGTAAATCCTCTCCCGTTTCTTTGGCGTATGCTTTACTGTTTAAAACTAACTCAAGACCTATTTTTTCAGCTTCTCTGTTTGCAAAATTTCTAACTTTTCCCATTCCTCCCCAATCATTAATTTTAGTGTGTACAGTTCCCTCATTAATCCCAAACCTCAACAATTCAAACGCCTTAATAAAATTCGACTTCCCACTCCCGTTGATGCCGACCAATAGATTGACCTTCGGATTCAGACGTACTGTCTGTTCCTCAAAGCTGAAAAAGTTTTTTAATGTAATGCTCTTTATCATAGTGTGTTATTTTACAACACTTAACATATCTTGCCTACGTGCCAATTTAAGGACTTCTTTGGCGATATTATCTGCCGCATCGGGCTTGCCGAGTGCTTTGATATTTTTAGATAAACTTTCCATTTTATTCTGGTCATTTAATAAGTCTAATGCCACATCAATCATCGTCTCTTTTGCGTTTACATCTTTGACCAAAATCGCTGCATTTTTCTCTACCAATGCATTTGCATTTGCCGTTTGGTGGTCTTCGGAGACATTGGGTGACGGTACAAGAATCGCAGGTTTTCCAACTAAGCATAATTCCGAAATCGTAAGCGCACCCGCCCGCGAAATGACGACATCTGCCATTGCGTAAGCTAAATCCATACGGTCAATGAAAGCCGTTATTTTTACATTATCAATGCTTTCTACTTGCGGTTCAAATTCTTCGATATATAATTTTCCGGCTTGCCAAAACACTTGAATATCAGCATTTTGCAACTGTGGCAATGCCGCTGCCATACTGTCATTCAAAGTCCGCGCACCAAGACTGCCGCCTACTACGACAATCGTTTTTTTATCTTTTTTTAAATCAAAATGCGTCAGTCCTTCCTCGCATTTATCACTAATGTCCAAGATGTCTTTGCGTACCGGATTTCCTGTAAGTGTAATTTTTTCTTTCGGAAAAAAACGCTCCATATTGCTGTATGCGACACATATTTTGGATGCCTTTTTTGCCAGTAATTTATTGGTCACTCCGGCATAGGAATTTTGCTCTTGTATCAAAGACGGAATCTTCATACGTGTTGCCATTTCCAAGACCGGACCGCTCGCATATCCGCCTACCCCCACAACCACATCGGGGTCAAAATGACGGATTATTTTACGTGCCTTCCACAAGCTACTCAACAACTTGACCGGAAACATCAAATTTCGCATTGTGAGCTTCCTTTGAAACCCACTAATCCACAAACCTTCAATCGGATAACCTGCCTGCGGCACTTTGTCCATTTCAAGTTTGCCTTGTGCGCCTACAAACAGAATTTCAACATCCGGCGCAAGTTGTTTGACTGCATTTGCAATCGCAATTGCCGGATAAACATGTCCACCCGTACCGCCTCCACTGATGATAATTCTCATGGCTCTTTTATCCTGACGCTTCGCTTTCATTATTGTGGAGACGTATCTTTTCATATTTTTTGTACAGGCGATTTTAATCGCCATGTTTTTTTTAATTTATAATTATTTAAATATCATAATATCATTTCATATACTTATCAAAATTCTCAATATAATCATCAAGATTTTGATCTAACATCTTCTCATACTCTCCAACAAAATATTTGATTGTCTCTTGTTTTGCTGCCTTCATTTTATCTGCATCATTAAATTGACAAGCACTTATCCAAGCATTAAATCTTGATACACTATACATCATTGATGCACTTACTTTTCCTCTACTTGTCTTAGATAATTGCTTGTTTGACAGATTAATATGCTCATCAGCTCTATCATAAAAATTATCATCTATTTTTTTCATTTTTCAGTCTATTAATTGGCGATTGAAATCGCCGTTACGGGTCACTTTACCATTTCAATATACTTACTCACACTCAATACCATTCCTACTGCAATACTCGTAAATAATAACGATGTTCCTCCCATACTCAATAGCGGGAGTGTCAAGCCCGTTACCGGAACTAAATGGACGGAAACCGCCATATTTGCCAGTGCTTGTAAGACCAAACTAAGGCTCAATCCAAGCGCGAGCATTGCGCCAAATGCTTTTGGGCTAAGGGTGACAAGTCGTACACACCTTAGCAATAACGTAATATATAAGGTTATGATTAAGAAGCCTCCAAATAGCCCATACTCTTCTACGATGATAGCGTAGATGAAGTCGGAATAGGCATGTGGGAGGTAATTTCTTTGTACGCTATTACCCGGTCCTGTGCCGAACCAACCACCCTCGGCAATGGCTATTTTAGCTTGTTGTATTTGGTACGCACCGTCGCTATTCGTAACGAAATCGCGGGTACGCTCCACCCATGTATCCAAGCGCACGATAGGGGTAAATTCTGCAAGGATAATGAGGAACGAAAACATGACGATTCCGAGCAATATGAGCAAGCCGATATATTGAAAGTTCACCCTTCCGATGAACATGAGTAATAAGCATGTAATGAACAGCAAAATTGCTGACGATAAATCTGCCGGAGCGATGAGTCCGCAGATGACCAATACGGGCAAAAGTATCGGCAAAAATGCACTGAGGTCTTTAATATTATCTTGTTTGGTGGCTATTTCACGCGCCAAATACATGATGAGCGCGAGCTTCGCAAAGTCGGAGGACTGAAACGACACATTGATGAGCGGTACGGTAATCCAACGTGCGGCTTCATTGAGCGAAGTACCAAATAATAAGGTGTATAATAATAAAGGTACAGCCAACAAAAGTGCTACCGGAGCCCAACGCGAGTAGCGTTTGTAATGTATGAGGTAACAAACATACATGAGTGCAAGCCCACCCGACATCAACATAAAATGCTTGACGAGGTAGAATTCAGTATCACCGCCTTGTTTGCGATACGCCAATGTTCCCGTCGCGCTATATACCGCCAATAAAGAGATAATCGACAGTAAGACAACGACGAGCCATATCACTCTATCGCCTCCAAGATTTGCGTATATTTTATTACCAATAGACATTTATAATGCTTTAATGCGATAATTTTTGAATGCGTTAATAATTTAACTATTTAATGTATTAATTATTTTAAATTTTATAATTATAATTTTTGTACCGCCTCTTTAAACTGTTCTCCTCTATCTTTATAATTTTTAAATAAATCGAAACTCGCACATGCCGGAGATAGTAAAACTACATCTCCTGATTTGGCATATTTCGTAGCTACATTGACGGCTTCTTTTGCACTTTGGGTGTCTTCGATGATTTTAATTTGTGTACCAAAGGCTTCGTGTATTTTACTATTGTCAATGCCCATACAAATAATGGCTTTTACTTTTTCATTCACCAAATCCATGAGTGCGCTATAATCATTTCCCTTATCTGTACCACCGACTATCCACACCACAGGTTCAGTCATTGCATCAAGCGCATACCAGACTGCATCTACATTGGTTGCCTTGCTGTCGTTGATGTAAGTAATGCCGTTTTTTGTAGCAACTTTTTCTAATCGGTGCGGGTCATTTCTGAAAGTACGAAGGGCTTTTTTGATGTCGCCGATTTCAACTTCAGCAAGCATCGCCGCCTTAATCGCGCAAGTAGCATTAAACAAATTGTGTTGACCTTTTATCGTTAATTCGCTTGCGTTGAATATTTCATTATTTACTATCCAATCGCTTACTTTTAAGCCGCTTGGGCGCACTGCATGAGTAAGGGCTTCCGTGCCGTTGATTGCCATTTGTTTTAAAATATTTTCGTCTTTTGCATTGTAAATCAAATGATTATCACCAGTTTGATTCATGGTAATGCGTAACTTGGAAGCGATGTAATTGTCAAAATTATACTCGTATCTATCCAAGTGGTCGGGGCTGATATTGAGCAATACCGCGATGTCGGGCGCGAAAAATCTTATACCGTCTAATTGAAAACTACTCAACTCCAATACGTAATAATCGTGTTGTTCTTCCGCCACCATACGCGCAAAACTGTAACCTACATTTCCCGCCATACCGACCTTGTATCTCGCCATTTTGAGGATGTGATAAATGAGGTTGGTGGTCGTCGTTTTACCATTGCTGCCTGTGATGCCGATGATGGTGGCATCGGTATATTGTGCGGCAAATTCTATCTCCGAAATGACCGGAATATCTGCCTTCAATAGTGCTTTCACTATCGGTGCTTTGTCGGGTACGCCGGGACTTTTGATGACCTGCCCAACGTTTAATATCTTTGTTTTTGTATGTCCTTTTTCTTCAAAATCTATGTTGTGTTGTTCGAGCTGCACCTTGTATTCTTCACTTATTTCTCCATAGTCCGATACGAATACTTCCCAACCTTTTTGCTTCGCCAAAATCGCTGCACCCACACCACTTTCTCCCGCACCAAGTATAGCTACTTGATTGCGATTGATGACTTGTGAGCGTTTTGGTTCGTTCATGTCTAATGAGTGAATGATGTCCCGATAGTTATCGGAATGAATGAGTAAATTAATCAAATTTATGAATATTTTTTATTAGTATTTTTTATAATAATAACTTTTAAAAAAGATTATATGGCGATTAAAATCGCCTGTATTTTAGCGCACTTTTAATGTAATAATGGTTATAATTGCTAATAAGATTCCGACTATCCAGAATCTTGCGACTATCTTAGGTTCAGGGATGTTTTTCTTTTGATAATGATGATGTAAAGGCGACATCAAAAATACTCTCCTCCCCTCTCCGTATTTTCTTTTGGTATATTTGAAGTAGCTGACTTGAATGACAACTGATAAATTTTCTACGACAAATATTCCACACATAATCGGTATCAAAAGTTCCTTACGAAGCGCAATAGCCAATACCGCGATGATTCCTCCAAGTGTCAGACTGCCTGTATCACCCATAAAAACTTGCGCCGGATAGGAATTGTACCATAAAAAACCTGTACAAGCTCCGAGAAAACACGCGCAGAAAATCACTAACTCACTCGTGTATGGCAAATACATAATATTCAGATAATCAGCGAAAAACGCATTACCGGAAACGTAAGCAAAGATGCCAAGCACTGTACCGATTATCGCGGACGTACCTGTTGCGAGTCCGTCGAGTCCGTCTGTCAAATTCGCGGCATTGCTGACCGCAGTGATGACAAATATGACCATTGGAATGAATATGAGCCACACCCATTTGTCCGCATTATCACCAAGAAACGAGATGAAATATTTGTAGTCCAACGTATTACCTTTAATGAATGGCACATTGGTCAAAGTCGTTTTTACATAGTGCATCGTCTCGGTTTCGCTTGGATTATTTCGTTTGGCAACCTTTACGGTATTGATGATTTCGTAGCCGTTTTGTTGCGCCACTTTTGGCGTTACGCGAGCAACTACATCTTGGTGAAATAACATGACAACACCCACCACCAATCCAAGCATCACTTGTCCGAGTATCTTAAATTTTCCGCTTAATCCCGATTTATCTTTTTTAAATACCTTTATATAATCATCTAAAAAACCAATTAAACCCAACCATAAAGTCGTGATTATCAATAAGATAATGTAAATATTATTCAATTTTGCAAATAATAAACATGGAACAAGTATTGATAATATGATAATCACACCGCCCATTGTTGGTGTTCCTTTTTTCGCCATTTGCCCCGCCAGATCTAAATCACGAATGACCTCACCGACTTGCTTTCTTTGAAGAAATTTAATGATACGACCACCGACCAACATAGAAATCATCAGCGATAAAACTGTCGCCAATCCAGCACGAAAGGTGATGAATTCAAACAGTCGCGCCAACGTACCGCCGTTTAATGATTCTATTTGGAATAAATGGTATAACATTATTATTGAACCACTAAGGACACGAAGGACACAAAAATCGAACTAACGCAGAAGAAAACTAAGGTTGCTAAAAAATTTCTTTGTTCTCTTTTACGTTAATTTTGTTTCGTGTTCTTCGTGTACTTAGTGGTTTAGTCATTTTAAAAATTCGTTTAATATTTGTTTATCGTCAAAAGGATTTTTCACCCCATTGATGTCCTGATATTTTTCGTGTCCTTTGCCTGCCAGTAAAATGATGTCGCCATTTTGTGCCAATTGACAAGCGGTTTTAATTGCCTGTTTTCGATTGCTAATAGACAAGGTTTTTGTGACAGCATTTTTGGGTATTCCAACTTCCATTTCCTCAATAATCGTATCGGGATTTTCGGTACGCGGATTGTCGGATGTCAAAATAATTTGGTCGCTATACGTACATGCAATATGCGCCATGACGGGGCGTTTTGCTTTATCTCTATCGCCACCACAACCGCAAATCGTGATGATTTTTTCTCCTTTTTTACGAAGTTGTTGTATCGTTTGCAAGACCTTTTCAAGGGCATCGGGTGTGTGGGCATAATCCACAATTCCGATAGTGCGACTTTCCTTTCCAATGATATAATCAAAACGACCTTCTGCCGTTTTCAAGTTGCTGAGTGCGCGGAGTATTTCGTTTTTTTCATTGCCCAATAACCTTGCAGTCGCATAAACCGCCAACAAATTATAAGCATTAAATTCTCCTATCAATCGGGCATAAAATTCCTCCCCGTCCAATTCCATTATCAAGCCCGACAAATTATTTTCACGAATAGAAGCACGATAATCCGATAAACGACGTAAACTATATGTATTTTTTTGTGAATGAGTATTTTGTAACATCACTTCGCCACGTTTATCGTCTATATTTGTCAATGAAAAAGCCGCTTTCGGCAATTCATCAAAAAAGCGTTTTTTTACATTGATATATTCCTTAAAGGTATTATGGTAATCCAAATGGTCATGCGAAATATTTGTAAAAACTCCGCCTGTAAATTCTAATCCTGCAACACGTCTTTGGTCTATCGCATGTGAGCTGACTTCCATAAAAGCATAATCACAACCTTCTGCCACCATGTCTGCCAAAAGTGCATTGAGCGACACTGCATCAGGCGTAGTAAATTCAGCCGGAACGATGCGTTCACCAATTTTATTTTCTACCGTAGAAAGCAAACCGACTTTATACCCCAAGTCCGTATATAAGCGATGTAGTAAAGTCGCAGTGGTCGTCTTGCCATTCGTTCCGGTAATGCCGACCAAGCGAATATCACGCGAAGGATGCCCGTAAAATATCGATGATACTTTGCCCAATTCTTCTGCACTATCTGTGACTTCGATATAGCTTACATTTTCATTGATATTCTCCGGTAATGTTTCGCACATTACAGCACTTGCACCATTTTCAATCGCCTTTTGAATGTAAGCATGACCATCTACATTTGTGCCTTTAACAGCAACGAACAGCGAACCTTTTTTGGCTTTGCGAGAATCAAATACAATCGCATTTATCGGGATACTTTTATCGCCGATGATTTGTTTTGTGTTTGTTAGTATTTCGGATAATTTTTTCAATTAATTCTATGCTAGAGTTGCAGTTGATATTTTAGGCATTGCATCATAAGTTCTTCCGTTCAACTCACGCCCTGCCTTTTTTTTGTTTTTTCCTCCCCATTGTTTAAAGAAAAACGCTACGTCTTTTTGCTCGCATCGTTCTTGTATATTGATGACCCATTCTTGGTTCATCGGACGGGCTTTATGACCGCTCTCACCACCGACAATAACCCAATCAATATTTGATAAATTAAGCTGCCCCAAATCTTCTAATAAGGGTTCGCAGGATAGAAATTTCACTTTCGCATTTGTAACACGTAAAAAATCTATCCTATTTAAAACTTGCTGATTTTCAACTGATACACCCATCCATATATTATTTCCCCATTCCAATTTATCATGTAATTTAAACAGTCGTTCTCCTCTTTTTGTCAATACTTGAAAAATATGTTGGGGATTATCATTCATCACATCAAAAACCTTTTTTATAAAAGTAAAAGGTACTTTATCGTGAAATAAATCGCTCATGGAATTAACAAAAACTACCTTTGGTTTCCTCCATGTATAAGGCACGTTCAAAGCATCAGGATGTATGCGAATTTCAAAATTATCCTTGTACTTTTCGACCCCCATTGCTTGTAATCGCCTTGACATCACTTCGGCATAACAATACTTACAACCCGCCGATATTTTATCGCAGCCTGTGGTCGGATTCCACGTCATTTCCGTCCATTCTATTGTTGATTGTGCCATGATTCAATTATTTTTCAAATTTGAATTTTACTACCTTCTCTGGATTTTTCCCATAGTTTTTATAAGAAATATAAAATGCTCCTTTCCTTACTGGATTTCCACCTAAATCAAGTACTTTAAATCCCGAACGAGTTTTCTGAATTTCTTTTAATATTTGATTTGTATGTTTCGGTAAAAACCCATTTTCCAATCCAAAGAGATATAAATCGCCATTTGTACATTCATTCGATTTTTGAATATAAGACTGTAATTCATTTTCATAATCATTAACTTCTACTTCCGAAAACAAAGAACCTTGTACTTGATTTAATTTAAATCCCCTTCCACTTTCCTCATCTAATTTCCATTTTGTCTCTAACATCTTTTCAAATCCTAAAGCATTCGGTGTGAAGAAGAATAAACAGTACACGTTTTGCCTATCTCTTTCTATGCTGAATGTATCAACAAATATCACCTCTCGCTTCAAATACACCCTAAATGCTATTTTTAGTTGCTCTATGAAGTGAGTTGAAGATCTTGACCTTTTTAGAGTAGAATTAATCTCAAATAATGGAGTCAAAAACTCCTTTAAAGGTAATCCTCCGATAAATTCGTCTTCGCTCAACGATTTATTCGCAAATCTATACATATGGGATGCTGGAAGAAATAATATTACCTCAGATTTACCCCCTATCAAAAACTCTTTAAGATGACTTGGTTGAACTTGTTTATATCCATAAGGGTCAATAAACAATAATAACTTTTCATTTTCTAAGTCTCTAATTCTACTAACAATTTTTGGGTACAAATCTGAATAATCATCTTTGGAATACTCTACTTCAACGTTGTTAGGTTTAAAAATTGTTGAGCAACGTTCTTTAACTCGCTCTATCTTAAATTTATCTGTTTCAATTTTCGATTTATCCTTATCATTAAACCAAACCTTCATATTAGGACATGATTGGTTATTGGCGTAATAATGATCTTTGATTTTCTCCATTGCCACAATCGGACTTCCCTTCGAATCATCTAAATAAATTCCTTCACCACACATCAAATCATACAAATGAATTCTGTCAAGATATGTGACACGACTCAATATGTTAAGATATTTTGCCAAATAAGTCGTGTACAACTCAACCTTAGCTTTTGAATGCTCAAGCATTATTAGTTTTGCGTCAGTTTTCTTTTTGCTCATGGGTAAAGTTTTTAGGTCATTTGTTTGGTGCGAATTAGAAGCTCGCGTTGCGTTTTTACAGTTTCAAATCCAAAAAAACCGTTTGTCCTTGTGTTGGTGTACCGGGTTTTATGGATTGAGTGGTGACTCTGCCAATACCTTTTACTTTCACTCTAAGCCCTTCATTACCAAGCAAATACATGGCATCGCGCATACCCATACCGCGTACATCGGGAACGGTATTACGAGTGATTCGACGGCGACGAAGTTCGAGCGAATCGCGCTGCACCTGTGCGCCTGCCCATGCCCCCGCAGTACGGGAACGGACGGGTAAATCTAAGTGAACGAGCGATGTTTCGAGGTCGTCGGTATAGCCCGTATAGATACGTGGCAGGTCGGCTACGGCAATAGGCGCAGGTTTCGGTTCGGCATTGATTGGGTCGTGTAAATCAACGTGTGCAGCGAAACATCTGTTGGCTATTTCTCGGAAAACGGGCGCAGCTACGTGTCCGCCGTAAATACCATTTTGCTTAGGGTGGCGAATGACAACGATGCAAGAATATTTCGGTTGTTCTGCCGGAAAATAGCCGACAAAAGAAGCCTGATATTTGCGCTGATTCGCAGGGATTCCCTTTCTATAATTGGTGATTGCCGTACCTGTCTTTCCAGCCATACGGAAGTTGCCAAGTTTTATTTTTCGTGCTGTACCGCGCTCTACTACACCAGCCAACATATCTTGAACTTTATCAATTGTAGCCGAAGATGCCATTCTTCTTTGGGTGACTTGCGGCTCAAATTTTTCTATCTCATTACCATACTCCTCTATCTTTTCTACCATGTAAGGTTTCATAATTTTCCCGTCATTAGCCACACCATTATAAAAGGTGAGCATCTGCAAAGGTGTTAACCTTAATTCATAACCCGTTGACATCCAAGTAGATGTAATCGCGCTCCAATTATCTTCACCTACTTCCTTGATGTAAGGTTCGCCTTCTCCTTCTATTTCAATACCCGTTTTTTTATCAAGATTAAACTTTTTTAAATGATTGATAAATTGCTCTTCGCGGTCGGCACGTCTGTAATATTGATAGACCATATTCGCAATACCGACATTGGAAGAAATCTCAAAAGCGGTCTGTACGGTAGCCTTTCCCAGCCTGTGATTGGTGGCATCTTCCATAGTTTCTCCGGCAAATTCCATTCGACCAAAATCAAGGTTAATCGAATCTTCGGGAGCTACATATCCGTCCTCCAAAAGTGCCAGCATTGCCGCCAATTTCATGGTAGAGCCGGGTTCGGTACTTTCACCTACGGCGTAATTATAGGTCTCCCACAAGTCACCTTCGCTGTCGTGTCCGATGTTGGCAATTGCCTTGATTTTTCCGGTAGCCACTTCCATGACTATCGCGCAACCATGATCTGCATCATGGTGTAAAATTGCTTTATATAGTGCATCTTCTGTAATGTCTTGTATATTGACATTCAATGTAGTAACGATGTCTTTTCCATTTTTGGGTTCTATTTCTGTGAGGTCGTGTACCGGAATCCAAGTACCGCCCGCGATGCGCTGCATAAGGCGTTGTCCTTGTTCACCCGCCAATACATTATCAAAAGCTCCTTCCAATCCTACGGGCTTAATGTCCTCCCGAACATAACCTATCGTGCGCTGCGCCAACATGCGAAAAGGACGCTGCCTGTCGCTGCGTCGCTCGACTATCAAACCGCCTTTGTATTTCCCCAAATTGTAGAGCGGAAAAGTACGAATGCGCTCCATTTCGGGGTATTCAACTTTCTTTTTTATCAATAAATATCGCTCGCCCTTTTGTCTTGCCTGTGTCAGTCTGCGCTTGTAGCCGCCAGCCGTATAAGGGCTGTCTTTGAGGGTCGCCAAACAATGCGCGAGGGTATCGACATATTGCGTAAATAACTCATCACTCATGGCTTCGGATTTGCAATCCATTCGCACGTCAAATGTCGGAAGTGAGGTCGCCAAAAGGCTGCCGTCATCCGAATAAATATTCCCTCTATCCGCACTCACCGGACGCAAATCAACATACAAACTATCCGCATGAGCCCGCCACTTCTCACCCTCGACGAACTGTATTTGAGCTGTCTTGACGAAGATGCCCACCGCAAATAGGATGAACAGCAAAGCGACCAAATATATCCGCCATAATATTTCGTTTTTTATATCCACTTAGTAAGTTCAAGTTCAAGTATCAAGCACAAGTTCAATTGATGTGCAGCATTATTTTTTTATTACAATTTTTTTTGGTCGCTCTTCTAATTCCTTCAATCCCAGTTCTTTAGCTCGTTTGGCGACTTTTATTTGTTTGCTTTCGTACATGAGTTGGGATTTGAGGGACATGTATCGCCAGCGTTCTTGTTTGAGTTCTTTTTGTAAGGTTTGAATTTCTCTAACCTTTTTTTCTGCATAATGGGTGTTCGCTATATATATGGCTGCCAAAAATGCCAAAAACACGATAAACGGCAGGTTTCCAACTAACCATGACGTTCCGATTTGTGTATAATTTATTTTTTTTGACATGTTTTTTTTAATGAATGAATGTTGAATTTTGAATGAATGAATTATTAATGCGTTAATGTTGAAATACTTTAATGAATCCACATTTATATAGCGCAGAAACATCAAGTGAAACCGTCTTGCTGAATTTATTTCAGCATCTCCCAAGTGATGAAAAACTCTTGATTAAAAATGCTCCAATTCATTGATTTATGATAAAATACAAAATTGTAGCTCACATTAAAATTGCGCTCTGTCATCTGGGGGATGCTGAAATAAATTCAGCAAGACGTTCTGATTTGGAGGTATTTTATTATCAATAAGCTATATGTATTTCTTGTCATTTTTTAATTTATAAAGGGATTTTTAAACGATTTTTTGATAAAAATATTTATAAATAATTAATTTTTAATAATAAATAAATTACAAAATAGTTTCAATTAATTAAAAACGTCTATATTTCAGTGCAACCATAAATGCGTCACGCTAGCTCCCCAACCCTCAACTTAGCACTCCGCGCCCGATTATTTTCCTTAATTTCTTCTTCTGATGCGGTGACCGCTTTTCTGGTAATCAATTTAAAAGGTCGATGTATTTTTCCGTAAAAATCCTTTTGTGGTTCGTTGTCGAAATTGCCGTATCGAAGGAAGTTTTTGACCAGTCTATCTTCAAGCGAATGATAGGACATGACCACCAATCTGCCTTCGGGTTTGAGGATGTCGAGTGCTTGTGTGAGCATTTCTTTTAGGGTGTCCATTTCTTCATTGACTTCGATGCGGAGTGCCTGAAAAACTTGCGCGAGGTACTTGGCGCGACTGCCGCGAGCGGTGTTTTCGGCTATCGAAACGAGGTCGTTGGTGCTGCGAAAAGGGCGTTGATGACGGGCTTGGACAAGGGCTTGTGCAAGGGTACGTGCGTTGCGAACTTCGCCGTATTGGGAGAGTATATTTTGGAGTTTGTCGGGGCTGTATTTGTTGAGAATATCAGCGGCGGTTTGGCTGCCTTGTTGGTTCATTCGCATGTCGAGGTCGGCAGGGAAACGGTAGGAAAATCCGCGCTCCGGAATGTCGAGTTGGTGCGAAGATACGCCCAAATCAGCCAATATGCCGTCCACTTTTTTGATGCCATTTAATTTCAAAAAACGTTTTAGATGCCGAAAATTATGCGGTATCAAGGTGAATCGCTCGTCGTCAAGTGTGTTTTGTTGTGCGTCTGCGTCTTGGTCGAAACCATAGAGTTTGCCATTCGCACCAAGCGATTCAAGTATTTTTCGGGAATGTCCACCACCGCCAAACGTAACATCCACATACACTCCGTCAGGCTTGATGTGTAAGCCTTCGAGACATTCGCGGAGCATGACAGGTTTGTGATACATAATGGTTAATGGTGAACGGTGAACGGTTAATTTTTTAATGACGAATGATTAGTAAATACTTTTTTCGCGTAGCGAAAACTCAAATTAACCATTAACTGTTCACCATTAACCATTATCGTCAGTGTCTCCCATGACTTCTTCTGCCAATGCGGAGAAGTCTTCGGGTTCGTCGCCGAGCATATTGTCGTAGGCTTCTTTTGCCCAAATTTCTATGCGATTGAGATAGGCAAAAAGGATAATCTCTTTGTCTATGGTGGCGTATTCTTTTAATCGTTTGGGGATGAGTAGGCGGTCTGCGCTGTCGAGTGTGGCATCGCTGGAGCCACGCATGAAGTAGCGAATGAACTGCCTGTTTTTTTCAATGTATGGATTGAGTTTTTCGAGTTCTTCTACTTTTTTATCCCAATCGCTTTTGGTGTATAAGACCAAACATTTTTCTATACCACGATTGACGACCAATGCCTTACCGACTTCCTCCAATTGCTTGAGCAATCCGGCAGGTAGGCGGAAGCGACCTTTTGAGTCTAATTTACAATCGTATTCTCCTGAAAATCGTGGCATTATTGTCGTTATTCGTGATTTGTTGATTTTTGATTCATTTTACAAATAATCAAATGTAAAATATTTTATTATTTGATTTATTTGCATAGAATTATGAATCAAACACACGGATTTTTTTATTGTAACTTCAAAATTACAATATTTAGACACAAATTACCACTTTTGTACACTTTTTTATTCAAAAAAGTTCGATTTGGTAGGTGTTTTTTGAAAAACAAAGGGTTATTGGATGTATTGGGCTACAAATATAGTGATTTTGTTTTAATTAAAAAACAATTTGTTGTATTATTTTTGACAAATCAGAGACAAAATTGCATTAGTAAATAGTATTATGTTTCGGATTTGTACTATCATAAATTGTGTAATCCTAAGTTTTGCTTGGTGTAGTTGTCAGACGAATGTTGTTCTAAAATGCTTCGGTGATTTGATATCATACTCACTTTAACTTGACAATATCATGTTCTATTTTTATTTAATATATTTGGTGTTTTGCTCTTGAATTTGGGCTAAAACTCGTCTGACATTTTCAAAATTCACCGATGATGTCATATTTTTCCAGTAAAGTTTAAATGTCTGACGAGTTTTAGCCCAAATTCGGAAAAAATATCCCATGTTAAACACAAACATACTTTTATTTTTAAAACATGACATTGTCAAGTTAAGCAAAAGATTCGTCTGACAACTTTTTGGGGCTAAGCGCAACCTTCAACTATCCGCATATTTATCCCGAAAGCTTTCGGGAGTGAGTAATGAACCGTAAGAAGGACGTGAAAACAATAATGCCCGAATATCGTATCAATTGGCGTGGAAGGCTGCAAGGGATATTTGGGGAACATGCCAAGCAAAAGCATTTTTAAAAATAAAAAAGACCTCGTTAGTTTGTAAAGAAGTGTGAGCGTGGAGAGTGTGAGAGTGGAGAGTGTGAGCGTTAGTGATGGAAGTTGTATCTTTATAGGATAACAAACAGGGGCTTCTGCCTAAAATCGGTCTCTGGTGGCAACAGATTCCGCATCGGGGTGCGGAATGACGATTACTTCTGGGGTTTTATTTTTTATGAAAAATTATTACATCGGTGATTAAGGACTGGGTGAATTGCGCTCGTATAGGGTCATACTGATGTAGTGCGGGTTGGAAGCACTGCACTATGATTTACTAAAATTTATGGACAAATATGTAACTAATGACCTGATAATTTCGTCCTAATATATTGATAAAGTAGGCGTTATAAAAACCAAGATAAGATTTTACACCCCACGCAACACATTTTATAACGTATATTTATAATTTTATTTTTTAAAATTACCAACCATTTATACATTACACTCCGTTGTAGTAGATAGTTGATTAGTAATAGTGTGTCAGTTAAAGTTTTTGAGACAATAATCAACTTTAGCGATTCCACACATTCACTAATCCTGCAAGAGAAAATCAATGAAGTACTCGCAATATAGCACAGAAACTGAACTCATCGAAGGCTGTCGTAAAAAAGACCGCTTGGCGCAAGAGTATCTGTATCGCAGATATTATGGCAAGATGATGAGTGTGGCAATGCGCTATTCGGGCAATCAAGATGAGGCACTTGATATCCTCAATACTGCGCTTTTGAAGGTCTTTAACGGCATTGAAAAGTTCAAACACCACAAGCAGAGTTCTTTTAGCGGTTGGGTAGCCACGATAGTCAGGAATACGGCAATAGACCATATTCGACGACACACGAACTACCACAATCGCATGGATTTTAATATCGAAAAAGAACCTGCAATCAGTAATATGGCTTTGGAGCATTTGTTGGAGGAAGATTTGTTTAAAATCATCCAAAAATTGCCAAAAGCCTCGCGCACGGTTTTCTCTATGTATGCCATTGACGGCTATAAGCACCGCGAAATCGCGGAGATTCTCAATATCAGTGAGGGTACGTCGAAATGGCATTTCGCGAATGCGAAAAAGGAACTACAACGATTAATCAGCAGCTACGACAAGCATTTAAAAGCAGTGTAATGAGCTACCCTAACGATTTAGAAAATTTTGATTGGGAAAAATTAAAAGATCACGAATTTTCGTATAAAGAAGGTGCATGGCAGGATATGGAACGCCGCATCAATGCTACGGAATCGCCTTTTAATTTCTTGAAAAATATCCAGACTTTTCTGGGCTTGGCATCGGTGTTTTATTTCCTTGTCATTGTGGTGCTATTGTACCAAATATCTTCAAAATCAACACATCATCATACTATTCCGAACACAAGTTTTTCTCAAGAAATCAGCAGTGCCTTGTGGCCCTCTTATGATGGAAACAGTAGTTATCAAACACACAATTCCCCTTACCTCTGGAATCTGACGGCATCCACGACTTACTTTGGTGAAGCCTTGCCCGTATTTGTGGCAGGCGACACTAAAGTTACCAAACGGACCCGCACCCTTACACTCTCCCAACGTGTTCAAAATTACGATGCTTTTGCCAATCCCGATAAGGTCTATGTGCATACGGACAGAACTTTGTATAATCCCGGTGAAGATGTTTGGTTCAAGGCATACATACGCGATGCAGGTACGCTAGGTGCAAGTGACATGAGCGATATGCTGTATGTAGAATTGATTAATCCTGCGGGAAAAACTTTACACAAACGTAAATTAATCGCCTTAGACGGACAGGCAAAAGGCGACTTTCATATCAGCAAAGACCTCCCCGGCGGTACTTATACGCTAAAGGCTTACACCAATTGGCAGCGCAATTTTAATAACTGGTTTGAGAAGGAAATACAGGTTCAACAACCCGTCATTCCTAAGCTCTCTATGGAACTTGAATTTGAACGCAAAGGCTATGGCGCAGGCGATGAAGTGACTGCCAATCTCAGGTTACAAACACCGGATAATCAACCTTTAAAACTTAATTCATTTCAATATGTCATTAATATTGATGGTGAGAAAATATTAGAAAAAACCGCCGCGACCAATGAAGCAGGCAGGTCGAAAGTGACGTTTATTTTGCCTGATGAATTGAATACTACCGATGGCTTGTTGAATATCCTGATTGATTATAAAGGAACTAAAGAAGCTATCTCGCGCACTGTGCCGATTGTGCTGAATAAAATTGATGTACAATTCTTCCCCGAAGGCGGTGAATTGATTGCCAATATACCCGTCCGCATAGCCTTTAAAGCCTTGAATGAATTTGGAAAACCGACGGATATTGAAGGTGTGATTGTCAATTCAAATAATGAAAAAATATCAGCCTTCCAAAGCTATCATCATGGTATGGGTTCGGTGGAATTTACGCCTCAATTTGGTGAAACTTATACCGCAAAAATCACCAAACCCCGAAATATTGAACAAACTTTCCAACTTCCACCTTCCAACGGAACCGGTTTTGCATTGAAAATCGGCAATCAAAAAACCGCTTCATTGGATGTAGGAGTTATCTCTACACAAAAAACCAAACTGACATTGATCGCTCAATCGCGTGGTCAGATTTACTTGGAAAAAAAGATACCCGTCAAGCCCGGCATTAATCCCGTAACGATTTCTACCGCAAGATTTCCAATGGGCATTACCCAAATTACTTTGCTGAATAAAGATGAAATTGAGTTAGCGGAAAGATTGGTTTTTGTCAACAAACATCAAAGTCTGAATGTCTCTATCAGTACCGATAAAAAACAATATTTGCCGCGCGAAAAAGTGAAAATGACCATTAAGGTAAAAGATGAAAACGGCAGACCTGCTCCCGGTAATTTTTCGCTCTCGGTAGCGGATGATAGTTGGTTGACTTTTGCAGATGACAAACAAGCGAATATCCTTGCTTCAACGCTCTTAACCTCTGATATTAAAGGACATATAGAAGAACCAAATTTTTACTTTGAAAAAAATAATCCGAAAGCTGATCAAGCACTTGACCTGTTGATGATGACGCAAGGCTGGCGTAAATTTGAGTGGAAACAAATCAATATTTCGCCTGATGTAGCCATGAAATATGCCAATGAAAAAGCTACACTTGCAGGCGTTCTTTTGGGCGAAGACCATAAGCCTGTTGCTGATGCCTTGATGCGTATTTCCAATACCTCTTTGCGCCAACGTACAGATGATGAAGGACGTTTTGAATTTAAAAATATTGATATATCTAAAGGAAGTTATTTGCAGATTAAGGCGGAGGGCTATCCTGAAAGTTGGGCAAAAATCAGACAGCACAGCGCAGCACTTAGTCTTAAAATCAATAAGCAATCTTCAACCGCCGCAGACATCAGCAAATATAATGGCAGATACAGTTCAACACGTATTGAGTTTATACCACCCGTTTACGAAACCATTACGGAAAAATACGAAATACAGCCCCCCACAAGTCAAATGACTGCTACTGAACCCGTCTTTGAGACTATCATGGACAGTGTATTGCTCAAAGTTGCTACTGATACGGAAGTTGCTCAATATCAGTATTTTATCAAAGATATTTTAAAAGAAGAAGCAACTTATGAAGAGTTAGAAGTACCTGCCGAATATGTAGAGCGTACACACAGGGTACTCAAATCTCCGGCAACCACGCGAGAGGTGGAAATACCTGCTCAATACGCTACAAGGACACGCCGCATACTCAAAACTCCGGCAAGTACAAGACAAGATAGAGACGGAAAAACCGTAGTCGTTCCTGCCACTTATGAGACCGTTACGGAGACTTATGAATCTGTACCTGCATCTTACAGGCAAGAAAATGTTACGCCGATTAATGATAAATTGGGTTTGGGAAATAGCAATAAAGTATCACTCCCCAACTTGAATTTTGGTCAACTCTCTGCCACAGGTGTAAGTGCCAATTCCATAGAATACACTCAAAACCCCGAAACGGCAAGTTATAAAATGTACTACCTCAAAGAAGTGCAAGCCACTAAAAAAGAGGAAGTTAAAGTACCCGCTGAATATGTGACGCAGGAGAAAAGATTGTTGGTGGAAGCACCGAAAGTAAAGAAAGTGACCATGCCCGCACAGTTTATTGAAGTAGAAAAATGGGTAAAAAATATTCACGGAGGATACGAGATTAAAGTAGAAAAAATTGAGGTGATTCCCGAATATTTTAAATACGAAATCACCCCTGCCAAGTTTGATACGATACAAGAACAGGTTAAAATTTCGTCGCCGAGAGAAGCTGTTGAATGGACACCTGCCAAGTATGAAGTCCGCTCGAAAGTCATCAGTAAACCCGCCAAGGAAGGCTTTACGATGAATGGTTTTTATCGCGCCCGTACTTTTTATGCCAACAAATACGACAAGCCTGTTAGGTCTGTCAAACGCGAAGATTTCCGTCCGACGATTTATTGGAATACCAATGTCAATATCGATAATAGCGGTACAAAAACGCTGGAATTTTATAACTCCGATGCTTCCACAACTTTCCGTACAGTGTTGGAAGGTTTCTCGGAAAAAGGCGGTATTGCACACGCTACACACAAGCATCATACGCAGATTCCTTTGGGTATGGATGTCAAAGTTCCTACAAATATGTTGGTAGGCGATAAAGTCTCTATTCCCTTGACTATCAGCAATAATTCGGGTCAGGACATCGCAGGTACGCTCAAAATCAAAGCTCCCAAAAACTTTAAATTATTGGAAGAAATTGCCGAAGAGCAAAGCATCGCTACGGGCAATGCCAAAACGATTTTGTTGGAATATGAAGCCACCGGTGAAGCAGACGGCACATTTAATATCCGTTTTGACGGCGGCGAATTTAAAGATGAATTTGAGACCGACATCAAGACTTCAAAACGCGGTTTTCCTGCCGAAGCCATGTACTCAGGTGCAAGTATGACGCAGGATTTTGAAGTAGAGATTCGTGAGCCGATACGCAGAACGGTTGACGCGAAGCTCACCGTTTATCCAGATATTCTAAGTGAGGTAATGACCGGACTAGATAGAATGCTAAAGCAACCACGAGGCTGTTTTGAGCAGGTATCGAGCAGTAATTATCCGAATATTTTAGTATTAAATTATTTATTAGAAAATAATATTATTAATAATAATATTGAAAAAAAGGCAAACGCCTTTTTAGATACAGGCTATAAAAAATTGACAGGTTATGAAGTAGAAGGCGGTGGATTTGATTGGTACGGAAAATCGCCTGCACACGAAGGATTGACGGCTTATGGTTTGATGCAGTTTAAAGATATGAAGTCTGTTTATTCGGTCGATGATGAAATGATTAAGCGGAATGCCGAATGGCTGATGACAAGAAAAGACGGTGAAGGTGGCTGGAAAATTAATGCAAAACATCTGCACACTTGGGGCAAATCCGAAGTGATGTATGCCTATATCAATTGGGCATTGGCAGAGGCTGGATATGGCGGAAAAATCAAAGATGAAATCAACGCTTCTTACGAAAAAGCTATTGCAGAAAAAGACGCTTATACACTCGCTTTGCTTGCCAATACGCTTCACCTTACCGATGATGAACGTTATAAGAATGTAGTCGGTGAATTGATAAAATTACAAAAAACAGATGGTAGTTGGATAGGCAAAACGCACTCTGCCGTATATGCCAAAGGCAAAAATCTGACGATAGAAACGACCTCATTAGCTGCATTGGCTTTGCTGAAAAGCGGAAAATATAAAGGCGAAATTGCACAAGCCACCAAGTACCTTTCAACTACCAAAACACCTCATGGATTTGGTTCTACCCAATCCACCGTACTTGCCATGAAAGCCCTGACAAGCTACGCCAAAACAGTCAACAGCGAAGCAAAAGACGGTGCGATTGCCATTTATGTAAATGATAAAAAAGTAGCGACCAAAACATACGAAGCCGATAATAGTCAGCCGATTATACTTAAAAACATTGATAAATATCTAACAACAGGCAAACAGAAAGTGAGTGTCAAATTTCAAGATACCGACACTCCCCTTCCCTTCGACCTCGCGGTGAATTATATCACTAAATCTCCGAAAAATAACTCCGCATCCAAAATCAAATTATCGACTCTAGTAAACAATCCGAAGGTTGTAGTTGGTGAAACGGTGCGCTTAACAGCCACCCTCACCAACACTGCCGATAATAGTCTCCCCAACACCGTCGCACTCATAGGCATCCCCGCCGGATTGAGTGTACAAGCATGGCAACTCAAAGAACTCCGCGACAAGGCAATCTTTGATTATTACGAAATATGGGATGGCTATCTCGTACTTCATTATCGTGATATGCAAGCCGCTGAATCGCAAAGTATCAAACTCGACCTCAAAGCCGATATTCCGGGTAAGTATGAATCTCCGGCTTCTTACGCATACCTGTATTATATGGATGAAGTCAAATCGTGGGCTGAACCAAATCAGGTTGAGATTAGTAATTAATTCCCAAAATAAAGAGACTAACCTCAAGGACTTCTAAACAGGTAGATTGCAGACATTTTAAAAGTGTCTGCTTTTTTATTGCCTGATGAATAAAATAATATGTCCGTCAAGACATTCATTGGTGATAATGAGTGAATCATTGGCAATATTATCGGTTATCATCACACCATAGCCACGACCTTCTATTTCAATATATTGATTGTCACCATAGTTGCAAGCATGATCTTTTAATTCGTATTGATAAGTGCCGGCAGTGGGCAAATTTTCTATTTTATCTACCTCCTCTATCTTAATTTCAAGGCTTTGATTGTCAACATCAAAAGCCCACACAATCTGGTCTTTATCAAAGGCTTGAAACTGGTCGGGAAAAAATGCACTCTGCTGATATTTGACCAATGACCAGCTATCTTCATTATCATTTTGCCTGTTGGTAGGTAGCTCCTCTTCACAGGAGGTAAACACCAGAAACATGGCAATAAACATAAATGGGATATAAACAGAACTTAATGTATTTTTCATTATTTATTTTAATTAATAATATAATAAATTGATATTCAAGCCAAAATTAAGGTATTCATAACAAAAAGGCAAGTATTGGTTCAACTTTAAGAAAACATTTGCAACTCCCTCATACTTAAATTGTCTTTTTATTGGTTTATCAGTTTACAGAGTTTATTAAGTTAATCAGTTTATAGAGTTGATAAAGTTTATTAGTTTTGCCTGTGGTAAAATTCTTTTCACAATAAACTAATCAACTTAATAAACTCTATAAACTGATAAACCCTATAAACTTAATAAACTTTTTCAACATGAGATATATTGTTTCTGTTTTTGCTTTTTGTTTGCTGATTCTTGTACCGCAAGACAGCTTTAGTGTAGTTGCCGTTGCTAAAGAAAAAAGTAGCTACCAAGAAATGAGTAAAGCCGAAAAAAAGGCTTTTCGTAAAGACCTCCGCAAAAAAATAAAAGCGGCAAAAAAAGCCAATGCTCCACAACTCGAATTTGAGAATTATTACGTCATGGGTATCTCGCTTTCTCTGATTGGTTTGGCTGGAATTGTAGTGGGCAGTTTAGTCAGCATCGGTATTCTCAATTGGCTTGGCGGACTTGTCCTGACGGCAGGTTTGGTCATCCTGATTTTGTATTGGCTCGATGTTATTTAGTGAAAAATGCAATAATGATGAAATGCGTTAATGCGATAATGAAATTCATGTTTGCAGCATTACAACATTATCTCATTTCAGCATTAAAGCATTTCATCATTATCGCATTAAAGCATTAAATCATTACCATGAGTGTCAAGTATTATTTGTTATTTGGACTAGCTTTGCTTGCACTTTCTTTGTTTTTTGATTATCAAAATATCATATCTTTAAAGCCCTGTTCTACACACACTTGGCGGCAATCGGATGGAGCAGCTATTGCTGCAAATTACTACCGCGACGACCTCAAGTTTTTCAAACCACGCATCTATAATCGACAAACAGGCGGCGAAGGATATACTGCCGGAGAATTTACGGGTACGTACTGGCTCGCGGCTCTGTGTTACAAGATTTCGGGCGGCGTTCATGTCGGTTTTTTACGCAGTATTCACCTGTTGATTTTCTTTGGTGGCTTGTTCGGGCTGTTCAAAATCACGTATCATTTTCTGGAATCTGTGTGGCTTGCCTTTTGTGTGGCTTTGCTGTTTTTTGCTGCGCCTGTGCTGACTTTCTATGCCAATAATTTCTTGCCCGATGCCCCTGCCTTTGGCTTTCTGCTGATGGGCTGGGCGATGTTTTTTGATTATACAAAAACGAATAAACGAAGTCGGTTTTGGTGGGCTTTTGTGCTGTTTGCACTTGCCGGATTGATGAAGATTACAATGCTGATGAGTGTGGTGGCACTCGGTTTGGTCTTTGTGTTAGAATGGTCGGCTTGGGTAAAATTTGGTGAGAAAAAATTGTTTCCAAAACCACTTCAAACCCTTGTCGGTTTCGCCTTAGTATTTGGATTAGTGGGTGCTTGGTATGTGTATTTGCAATGGTATAAGGCACATCATGGCAACGATTATTTCTTTGCTCAATTGAAGGCGATTTGGTCGGGCGAGGATATGAATTTGCTCGTCTATACGCTGTATCGTACCTTGTTTTTTTGGTCAAAATATTACTTTTTCCCACTGGTTCATGTCCTGCTGATTCCTTTGATTTTTGTAGTGTTTTTGGGTCGTCGCTCTCCGGGAAATTTATTATATGCACTTTCTTTATTTACATTCGCGGGTGCTTTGGCGATATACCTGATGTGGTTTTATCAATTCATTGACCATGATTATTACATCATTAGCCTGTATATAAATCCTGTATTTTTGCTGCTATCAGGATTGGTAATTTTAAAAAATTATTTTCAACATATTTATAATTCATTATTTTTCAAAATATTATTTATAATATTTTTATTTATAAATATTTTTTATGCAAAAACTACTATGAATGACAGATATGGTGGTTATATGGACTACCGTTTGAATGAACAATTGGCAGAGTCGGAGTTTCACACTTACATGAATGAATTGGGTATCACGAAAGATGCTTGGGTGATCAGCGTACCGGACGGTTCGCCCAATGGAACACTATGCCTGCTCGACAGACCCGGATTTACGGAGTGGATTGACCGCACTGGCAGCCGCCCAAATGTGGAAGTGATACGCGACTGGCACACACGCGGCGCACGATACCTGATTGTGAATAGCCCTGATTATTTGGAGAAGCCTGTGATGCAGCCTTTTTTGGATAAAGAAATTGGTGCGTATAAAGATGTGAGGATTTTTGATTTGAATTTGGTGGATGAAAAATAAATTCCAAAAAACAAATTCCAAATTCCAATTCAATTTGGGCTAAAGTAAGGGTATAGAAGTGAGGAGATAAGATTTTGAGAGAGAGAAAAACCATGGTGGTTGAAATTTGTGGAATTACGCAACTTGTTTTTTCCATACATTTTGCAGAGAAAAAATGGTATCAGGTTCTAAGCCGAAACTTTCCAACAGTTTTTTATTAAATGGATTATCGTGATAATGATTGCCGATGTACTTTCCGTAAATTTTTTGTGGAATATTTAATTCCTCAAAAAAATCAGCCGAGTTTATATCTGTAAAGAAAAAATAGAACGCAGTTAAAACATCTAATCCAAGTATATCATTATCAATTAATTGTACACACTTTCTTAATTCATTTAAATTCAAATTTGTAAATGTATCGTTAAATTTCAAAAGAAACTTATGACACGTCGTTCTACCGTAGTTTTTTAGTACCCATGCAGAAATTTCAACAAAATCATTGCGACTAATTTTATTTTCAAATTCAGTCACAGGAAGTAACGGATTTTCATGAATTTGTTTTGTTATTTCTTGTGCGTATGTTGATATATTCATGTTCATATTTATTATTAGAATGTAATGTATTCCGGCTCAAATGAATCGCTAATCAAGCGATTTTTTACGAAAAAATTGGCTGCATCTGCTAAAGCCTTTCTACTTGGTGTGTAATGCCCTGACTGATTATTAATTGTGGTAATTTTGCCATTTTCAATACTTATACATCCGGCACTCAAGACCTCTTTCGCTATTTCAGAAAGATGATAGTGTGACTCGCCGATTCTTAATTCTCCATTTAGAAGTATCACATAATCTCCCACAAAATCCACTGGTCTTCCTTTTTGGATGAATTTATCATCTTTTATCTCAAAATCAATGTGATAACCTAATTTATAAAGACTCTTTGTCTCGTCTGTAACTGTCAAAGTCTGCCTAAAAAATATCCAAACCGACAAAATAACTACCCGACACGCCTTTAGGTTTTGGATTCATTTCAATTCATTTTCAGCTAAAATAAAAAAAATATCCTGCTTTTACAAATAATCCATATCCTACTTCCAAACCCGAAATAAAGATGTGCAAATTTTTGATTTGAATTTGGTGGATTGAAGATAAATTCCAATTCAATTTATAGTATTACACAGCTTGTTTTTTCCATATATTTTGTAATGCGTCAATTTCTTCTTGGGAAATAGCCAACTGCGAGAATGAGAGTTGTAGCGAATAATCATCCATGCTAGCTCCAAAGTATGGACTTTCAACATCGGTAATGCCTAATTCATCCAAAAAATCATAACTATTCACATTGGTATAAAATCCATAAAAGGTAATGAGAGATTCAATACCACGTACCCTGCTGTGATTCATCAAAGCAATACATTGTTTCCATTCTTCGATAGACATAGCGTGTAATGTGCGGTTAAATTTCAATAAAAATTCATGGCTTGATGTATAACCATAGTATTCCAATATCCAAGCAGATATTTTTATAAATTGCTCTTTATCAATACTTTGCTCAACATCTTCAAGGGATGTTTTGGGGGTTTTCCATATACGTTGCATGATTTGTTCTGAATAATTTTTTATGTCCATAATTACTTATTTAAATGGAATAAAAGAAACAAAAATATCGCCTGTTAATTGGTTGTGTTCAAAGAAAATCTTGGCATCAATGACATCACCTTTAGTTGGACGATAATGTCCTGACCAATTATTGAGATAAACAATTTTACCGTCCTCAATGCCTATTTGTCCGGCATTGATTACCTCGTTTGAGTATTCAGATAGATAGTAATGCCCTCTTCCGATTCATAGTTCACCGTTCAAGAGGATAACGTAATCATCCTTGATATTCGCCAACTGACCGTCTATTAAAATCATCTGATTTTGAATATCAAGATTCGTCGAATAGCCGCCTTGAAAGTCATCTTTTTTCTCATCAATAACCGTCAAAGTCCGCTTAAAAATATCCAAACCAACAAAATGACTACCCGATACGCCTTTGGGTTTTGGATTCATTGTAATTCATTTTATCTAAGTTAAAAAAAAGGTTCTTTGACAATTTGGGTGGTAATACTTTTTGAAATGGAATTCTGCCCCAAACCTATAAGGTTTTGAAAACCTTATAGGTTTATAATCAGCAAGTTATCTCCGTTTTTTACATTAAAAATAAAAAGAAATAATTTTATCACCTAAATTGTCAAAGAACCAAAAAAAATATCTCGTTTTCACAAATCATTCACAGTTCAGGCAAACATCAACTATTCAGTTTTCGCATCATTAAAACTAAAAATTTAGTTAAAGTTTTAATTTTAACTAACTTTTTAGTTTTAATAATGTATCTTTGTAGTGTATTAAAAAATAAAAGACTTTATTATTTTTTGAAACATGACTAAAAAGAGCTAATTTTGCGCTCAATTTTCTAAAAAATTAAATTTTAAAACAAAAAGAAGACATGAAAAACATCGTATTATTTTGTCTATTGGCTTTAGCTGTTGGGCTTACAGCTTGTAAGAGCGATACTAACAAAGCGGAGGATACCGTAAACACGCTAAACAACAAAAGCACACTTCCAAATGCTAACAATCCTACTGCACAGACACCTCAAATTCCTGATGACACTGTAAATGTTGCTAAAATTCAATTTACTGAGCAAGTTTACGATTATGGTACGGTCAAAGCCGGTGAAAAAGTAGAGCATACTTTCAAATTCAAAAATGTAGGTGTTGCCCCACTTATTATTGAAACCGCTAAGTCAACTTGTGGTTGTACCGTGCCTCAGTTTCCTAAAGAGCCTATCGCTCCGGGTGAATCAGGTGAAATTGCCGTTAAGTTTGACAGTAAAAATAAATCAGGCAGACAACGTAAGCCGGTTAATATTACAGCGAATACATGGCCTAAGTTGACGACTGTACATATCGATGGTACAGTAGAAAAAGCAGAAGAAGCGGCTACTGCCAAACAATAATCTTTTTATTCAGAGGAGAGATAAGAGATAAGAGACCAACCTCTTATCTCTTTACTCTTTTCTCCATACAATCACTATGCAGACGATACTTTTACAAGCCGGAAATGAGGGTATGATTAACCTTGTTTTCATGGTGGCTATCATGTTGGTGGCTTACTTCTTCCTTATCAGACCACAAGCCAAACGCGCCAGAGAACAGCGTAGTTTTGTGGATAGCCTTGAAAAAGGTATGACCGTTGTTACTGCCGGAGGTATTCATGGTAAAATTTCCAGAGTAGATGATACTACGGTTACGCTTGAAGTATATAACAAAACGTATCTGACGGTAGAAAAACAAACCATTAATATGGAAATGACCACTGCCTCCCTCAAACAAACTGCCGAAAGTGCAAGTTGATACCGACAATATAAAAGCATTTTTGCAAACAGATAGAGCGATGTTGTTGGGCTGTATCGGTATCGCTTTTGTGGTTTGGTTATTTATGAAAATGTCACAAACCCACCAAACGGAAATCCCTGTTGAAGTGGCTTATAACTTGCCTGAAGATAAGATTTTTGCGACACCACCACTCGCTAGCATCACACCTCAAATAAGTGGAACAGGTTGGGCATTATTTACCCGCTACATCACCGCACAACGCCCCAATATTACACTTGACCTCGACAATACACCCGCCCAAACCATCAGTGCGCCACGTCTGGAAACACTCATTCAACAAGACCTTTCTGCACCACTCAAAGCCGGGCTTCGCGCTTACCAATCCATCACCGTACAACTAGATGATAAAGCCGGCAAACGTATTCCACTCGTTTTGCACCAAGACATCCGTCTGGCAACAGAATATCAATTCGTCGTACCGCCACGCCTTATTCCCGATAGCATCATGATATACGGACCCAAAAGTATTATTGATACGACAAAAAGTTGGGCAACCACCCTCCTCAAAATCGAAGATGTAAAAGAAAATATCAGCCCTTCCGTTGCACTCCAAGCCCACCCCAATACAGAAGTCAGTTTTGACTCCACAGAAATCGTATGTCGTATAGATGTAGAACTATTTACAGAAAAAATACTTGAGATACCTACCATCATTATCAATGCACCGGATACCTTATTGCTGACGATTCACCCTTCAAAAATAAAAGTTACCTGCCGCGTAGGGTATAGCACTTATGATAAAGTCAACCCGACACAATTTACGGCTGTTGCCGATTTTACTAAGGTAGATATCAACAACTCCAACTACGCACCCGTCAAACTCACCCGTCAGCCCGATTTTGTAAAAATCACAAGCATCGTACCCGAACAAGTCGAGTTTATCATTAGTCGCTGAAAGCAATATTACAAAAAAATTGCAATAAATAATTCTACTCTCATATTAAACATAAATAACTGATAATCAGTATAAAAACACTTGCAAATTATCCGATTTTTACTATTCACTAAGCAATATAGTCGTTTTTATCTCAGTATTTTTTTATACCTTTGGTCTTGTCAAAGAAAAAAATATTTAAATCAATAGAGCAATAGATATACAAGTAGTAGAAAATGTAAAATGTAAAATAATAAACGTAAAATGTAAAAATATTTTTTAGGATGTAATTTTTTTATTTAAAAATAATTAATATTTAATTTATTATAAATAAAAATCCTTTTATATCTTACATTTTATATTTCTCAGACAGTTTTTGGATATTAAAGCATTGCTATGAGCTTAAAGAATTTTTTTATCAAATCCTACTTATTACGCCGCCGCAAAAAATGGAAAAAGCGATTGAAAGGTCGTCTCCCATCCAAAGAAGCCCTCCGTAATTGGATAGAAACAACCACCGCTCAATTTGAGATGCCCAAAGGCATTAGCATCAAAAAATTTAATATTGACCACATACAAACCGAGTGGATGATTCCCCCCGGTGCTGCCGCCGATGAGATGATTTATTACCTGCATGGTGGTGCTTACATGATGGGGTCTATTGATACACACCGCAGTTTGGCTGCCAAACTCTCCCTCGAAACAGGCTCAAAAGTATTGCTCATTGATTATGCACTTGCCCCCGAAAACCCCTATCCGGCTGCCCTCAATGATTCGCTCAAAGTATATACATGGCTCACACAAAACGGCTACAAAAGCGTCAGTATCATCATAGCAGGTGATTCTGCGGGTGGTGGTTTGGCACTTTCTACCGTCATAGCTGCACGCGACAAAGGCATGGTCGTACCTGCCGGTCTTGTACTGCTCTCCCCTTGGACCGACCTTGCCGGCACCGGCGAATCCATGACCACCAAAGCCAAAAAAGATCCGGTACTCACCGCCGAAACACTCCCCAAAACCGCACAATGGTACGCCGGAGATATACCGCTCGACGACCCTCGTGTGTCACCACTTTATGCCGACCTCAGCGGCTTACCGCCTATGTTCATACAAGTCGGTACTTCCGAAATATTACTTGACGATTCCACACGCCTTGCCGAGCGTGCCAAAGCCGCAGGCGTAGAAGTCGAATTGGACGTGTGGCAAGGACAAATGCACGTTTGGCAAATGCTTTGGGCTCGCCTACCCTCTGCCCGCAAAGCCATAGAAAAAATCAGTACATTTACCCGCAAACGACTCGGACAAGCCAGAATTATGTATCACGATGTGGCGTAGCTTATAGGGTTTATGGAGTTGATAGAGTTTATAAAGTTTGTAAAGTTGATAGAGTGATTAAGTTCATCAACTCTATAAACTAATCACTCTATAAACTCAATCAACTCCATAAACTAATCACTTTATAAACTCCATAAACTAATCACTTTATAAACTCCATAAACTAAACCCTAACTCAACATAGCGTAATGGCATACGATAGCCTTGTGTGATTTCATAATCTTCACTCCATAAGTTATTGATATTTAAATCAAAACGCATATTAAATTTGTTTTTTATATTAAAATCATAATTAACCGATACACTTCCTGTATCATAAACAGGTAATGTCTCCGAATTGTCGCTTAATGTAAATCGCCTTGCCATTACACCATGCCGATATACCCACGACCAGCCTTGTTTTGCTTTGCTTATTCTCAATACAGTATTCCAATTATGTCTTGGCACATAAGGCAATTGATTATCGTAAGTTTCCGAATCAAGTGTCTTATCTATCACCTTCGTCCATGCGTATCCATTGGTCCATGATACCTGCCAATCATTCATCACATACTCCATCGGCAATGCTGCTTCTATACCTGTATGATGTACATTTTTTACATTAAAAGCTGCCCAATATCCCGCATTGGTAGGCAACCATTGAATGCGATTATTCAAACGAGTATGATACAAAGCAAGGTTTGTTTTTATGGAAAAATAATTTCGTTCATGCTTATACTCCGGCAATACTGACCGCGACATATTCAACTCCCAGTGGTAGGCTTTTTCGGGCAACAAATCGGGGTTTCCGCCCGGCTGCCAATGTTGGTCATTAAAGGTCGGATAATTAATATTTCTACTATGCGTCAATTCTAATTTGAATGATGATAAATGACGAGGACGAATATTAATAGTGTATAAAAAGGGTGAAAATTTGCCCTCGCGCCATTCCTCGCGCAACAGTACATTCAAATATAAATATTTGAATGTCAATTGATTATCAGAAAAAATACTTGCCAGCCATTGCTGCTCGCCTAATGGATAACCCGTCGCTTGTGCCTTATCATAAGTCAATGCAAATCCACTTTCATTATTCAACAAGCGAGTGGAATGCCTGACTTGTCCTTTCAAAAATACCCGCTGCGAATGACTGTCCGCATTCAAACCAATATTTTTATCATTATAATTTAAAAATTCATTAATATAAGCTAAAGTAAAATCATAATTCTTGCCTTCCAAAGACGATACGGCACGCAAAGTGCGGTCTCGTTGAGTAGCTTTGGAAAAGACCAAATTGCGGTGGCTGTCTGTCACCCATACGTGGCTGCGGATTGTTCCGATTTTATGGGTACGAAAAGCGAAGGATTGCATCAGGTGATGTTGGTGAAAACGGGCATTTTCGGCTCGCTGTACGGGTTTTCCTGCTTCAAAATGATTGACATATCGAAATCTATTGGCACTATTGGTACTTAATAATTTCGTTTGTCCACCCTTTTTTTTATCCGAATAATGAAGTGCTAAAAATGTCGTTGAGCTACCTGTATCCGATATTTGCTGCCCCACTCCCCCACCAAAACCTTTTTGAGATGGCAAGGAAAAATCGTTATTCAATGTCACACTAGCCCCCAAACTACCACTCCCCTTTCTGCTCCCCGATGCTCCGTAAGATAAGGCAATATCAGAAAATAAAGCAGTCGGCATCAATGAAAAATCGGTTTGTCCCAACATATTAGAATTAAGCGGTACATCTTGCCAATACACCTGCGTATGGCTCGCTCCCATGCCACGCACACGTACCGAAGCCGACTGTCCGGGTCCGTAATTCTGCACCAATACGCCCACATCTTCACTCAATAAGTTGCCGATGTGTGCGTACCTGTTTTCCAAACGAATGATTGAATCAAAAACCGTCTGTTTACCTGATGTCAACCCGGCATTCGTCCTGCTTATCCTCAATTCTACTTCTGGCAATTGCAAAGTATCTACTTGTGCAAAAGCCTGATTATCAATTAGAAACAATAAAAAAATAAAAAAATATAGATATGATTGCCGCATGATTTATATTTAAAAAATCAATTAGCTGACAGGAGAGCAAGCGCAAGTTCATCCCGTACAGTTGTCGGGACAAGCACAAGTATCAATAGCAAATTTGAACTTGCGCTTGATGCTTGTACTTGAACTTAAATAATAACATTCGCCTTTCACCCGAAAGCATTAAAATGTGTATGGTGAAAGGCAGGTCTTCTGACTTATTCCATTTTTCGGCGGTCTTCCCGTTGGTAATGCAATAATGCTATAATGATGAAATGTGGTAATATTTAATCACTTATGGTGATATTTTTCATTATCGCATTTCATCATTACAGCATTATCTCATTCCTTCAACAGTGACACAATGTGCCGAAAAACTTAGTGGAAATTACAGCAGCGGGGACTGTCTCCGAATTGCACGAAATTCCCTTTTAAGATGACTGGTTCATAGTGGATAGTTCATGGTTCATAGTTTATAATATTGACATAAATCGTCTATGAACCATGAACTATCCACTATGAACTTATCAAACACCTTTTCACGTCACAAAACTACGCATTTTATGTCAAACTATTCCGATTACTCCAACGTAAACAAACGAATAGAAAACATCATTTTGATTTAATCACAAAATATATCGTGGTAAAATTATCTTTTTTTATATAAATTATTATATTTGACTTATATAAAACCAACTTTTTTTACCACGATGATACTCAAAAGTTATGGACATGAGCTACAGAAATCTAGGTGTATTCAGCAAAGCAGAGGAAATTGTTGAAATCACAAGTGCGATTGTTGCCAGTTTCAGAGAAGATGTCGAAGAAAATGGCTTGATTGCACAATTGATGATGGAAAATGCCTTGCGACTACCCGCAAAAATTGCCAATGCAGAAGGCGGAGATATTTATTCGCACCGATTGGATAATGCTATACTTATCAAACTCGCCGCAAGGGAATTGAATAGCCAAACCTATTTGTGCAAACAATTAGAACTCACCGACCCTGTATATTTACGCTTATTGAGAACGGAAATCGAGAGCTTTCGACACTTGTTTTTGGATTGGGTAGATACCTTCGACCCCAGCAACGACATTACCGACGAATGGCATTTTCGACTGATGTAGCTTTTGAGAGTTTATTGAGTTTACAAAGTTTATAAAGTAAACTTGTACGGCTTTGATAATCAATTATTTAGAGTGAATTTTATTTTATTAAAATATTTATTATAAATTAAAATCATTTATTTAAATTGTATTTAAAAACAATTATTATGAATATTTAAAATAAATAATTAAAAATATTTTTAATTTTAATTAAACTAATTAATTATTTTTATAATAAATAAGGTTTTGATAATCAAGTTTTTTAAAGCCGTACAAGTCTAATAATCAGTTAGAAACGATTATCTTTCGATTAGCTATGCGCTCGTCGGCTTTTATATGAATAAAATACACGCCGTTTGCATAGTCATTCAAGTCGAATTGTAGCTTGCCTGTGGAGTAATTTTCAAAACGCTTTTGGTCTAATGTACGACCTGTTATGTCAACAAGACTTATTTGTATAAGTTCAATATTTTTATCAAAATCCAAATCTATCATAAGGCGATTTGTCACAGGATTGGGATATATATCAAAGGTAGTATCATCCGGCAGGGTATTGTCCGTACTGACAAGCATTTCAATCAGAATATCATCAATCAATAAAGAATGTTGCTCTACATCGCTATAACACTGAAAACCGACATGAATATCCGTATTCCCGACATTAGGAATAGTTACTACGGCTTCTTTATAGTTGTGCCCCGCCTCATCAGAGTTGTAAGGTTGTGAGACTTCTCCAAAATCAATTGGAACTTCCAACATATCATCCGGCGAAGTGGAGGTACTGAAACCGACTTTCATTTTTTCGGTATAACCTTCCGAAGTAGCATACCAAAAACTTAGTTTATAGTTTTTTCCACTTTTCACTTCAAAGCAAGGCGAGAAAAACCAGTCGTCGGCATCATTGGTGACACTCCATGTATAAGCCATACATTTTTCGCCGGTGCGCGGACCTGTTTCGCCATTCAGTCCTTCTGAAACGCCCCATTCTTTGCTGTCATTATTGGTATTGACAACTTTCCATTTCGCTACATCTTCATCATCTTCAAAACCCATTTTCAGTGCATTGGTCAGGTCATTACAGCCTTCTCCGCCCGTAGGGTCGCAGGCTACCGACACGCTTTGCAACAAACCGGAACGTTCATATTCCAAATTAAAACGCATCACTTCCGCCTGCTCCAGCGTAAACATAAACATACACCTATCATCCACATAATCCATATAATTCATAAACATATCCTGCGAACCACAGGTGGTGTTAGAGGGACTTCCAAAACTCGGGCAGCCGGTATGACTCATTTCCTGCAAAGGCGTGTCACTAATACCGTCGTCTATACTGCAATCGCCATCCCCCCAAATATGCCTTAAACCCAAATAATGCCCCACCTCATGTGTGGTCGTGCGTCCGCGATTGTAGGGATACACTGCTTCCTCTATTGTACCGAAATTATCGTAATCAATCACTATCCCATCAAATGCCGGAGTAGTACCCGGAGAAGTTGCAAATCCCAAAATTGAATCTTCAATATCGCAGACCCATATATTGAGGTAGCGGGTGGCATCCCAAGGAGATTTACCGCCTTCAGCGTCAATTTTTATGTCATTATTAATACCACCAAATTCTTCAATATTGGTAGCTGTACGGGTAATACCTGTGGTAAAATTGCCATTGGGGTCTATCGTAGCCAGACAAAATTCTATCTCTACATCCGCCACCAAATCTTCAAACACTTCCGGCACCATAGATACATCAGCATTCATTTTACGAAAATCAGCGTTCAATACCTCTAACTGACTCAATACCTGTTCGTCAGAAATATTTTCGTCTTCATTTTCATATACAATATGCACCACAACGGGTATCGTATGTACCACGCTACCGGATTTGAAGGCAGGTTGACGAATCGCCTCCAAAGCTTTCTGATGATTCGCTTCCACCACTTGTCTCAAATCAGGATATTTATCATATAAGGCTTCCTGATAGGTCGTCGTACCGCATTGTTCGCGCATGCTTTGTGCAAAAAGCAGCACATTAACCAATAGGAAAACGGAACATAATATTAATTTTTTCATTATAAATGGGTTGAAATGTAAAATGTAAAAGTTCTATAACGTGAAATGCACACAATTTTATTTCATTGATTTTCAAATTTTTATGTTTAATTTTTGCGTTACAATTTGAATTTGAATAAAAATTTGAATTTAAAACAATTATAAATTTAAATTTATTTTATATTTTTTATTCTAAAATTGAAGTTGAGGTTGAAAATTTATTTCGCCACCATAATTTTATGCGTACTTATCGCTTCATCCGCCTGTATATGAATGAAATAAAGACCATTTGAGTAGCTACTCATATCAAATTGTACATTGCCCGTAGAGTAATGCTCAAAAGCCGCAGTATGAATGGTGCGCCCTGTCATATCCACGAGGTTGACCTGCATATTTTCTATCGTTTTTTCAAAATCAAATTCCAATGTCAAAAGGTCAGCCACCGGATTCGGATAGGCTTTGAAGGTTTCGGAAGTCACGACATTTTCATTGGAAACCGCAGTCAAATCCACGATTTCTATATCATCCACCAACATCGCATATTGGTCGGCATCGCTGTAACAATGGAAGCCAATATAAAACTCAACATCAGTTTCGGGAGAAAAAGTGAGGACTTCCTGCTTATAATTTTTATCTGGCAAATTAGGGTCATAAGGCTGCGTAAGCGTTCCCAAATCAAGTGGAGGTCCTATATTATCAACCGAAGGCGTGGTACTGAGTGCCACCTCCATTTTTTCGGGATACACCGCAGAAGCGTCCTTTGCCGTAGCATACCAAAAACGCAATTCATAATCCCTATTCGCTTTCACTTCAAAGCAAGGCGTAAAAAACCAGTCGTCGGCATTTTGCGAAACATTCCATGTATAAGCCATACATTTTGAGCCGCTGCGGGGTCCCCATTCGGGAGCTACCCCTTCCGAGATTTGCCAAAACTTGTCATCATTATTACTGTTCACCACCGTTGGATAATAATTATCACTATCCTCAAAGCCCATATTAATCATAGTCGCAGCCAAATCCGTACAACCTGCCCCGCCTGTCGGGTCGCAAGCTACGGGCGTATTTTGCACCAGCACCGAGCGGTAATTTTCAATCACATAGCGCATCACCGCCACCTGCTCATGCGTAAACATAAACATACAGCGGTCGTCGGTATAGTCCAGAAAATTCATAAACATATCCGTACTTCCACAACTCGCAACACCATTTGAAGGACAGCCACCATAAGCCACTCCTTGAAGCGGCGTATCCGAAATATCATCATCACTACTGCAAACCCCCTGTGGCGAATTTTGGTCATCGCCCCAAATATGTTTCAAAGCAAAGTAATGCGCCACCTCATGCGTACAGGTACGTCCGCGATTGTACGGGTAAGTTGCCGTACCCAGCGTACCAAAATACTTATAATCAATCACCACACCATCACGCGAAGCGGGTGTTCCCGGCGGCGTAGCATAACCCAAGACTCCGCCCGTAATCTCACCGGTCCAAATATTGAGATAACGGCTTGTGTTCCAAGGATTTTTGCCACCGGCATTACCTACTTTTATATTGTCCGAACTCACACTAAAACTACTTACATTCGTTGGTGTGCGCGTAATACCGTCGGTAGGGTTGCCATTCGGGTCCACCGTAGCCAGACAAAATTCTATCTCCGCATCAGCCGCCAAATTTGCAAAATTACCCGGCACCATCGGTGCATCCGGATTCATCTTCCGGTAGTCCAGATTCAGTACATCCAACTGACTTTGAACCTGAGCGGCAGAGATATTTTCCGCACCGTTTTTGTGTACCACATGCACCACCACAGGAATGGTATAAACCACGCCACTTGATTTAAATTCAGGTTGAGCAATACCCTTCAAGGCATCATTATAGATAGCATTTACCTGTTTTTCAACATCAGGAAATTCAGCTTTTAAGGCTTCCTGATGAATCGAATTTCCGCAGCGTATCAGCTCCTCTTGTCCGAAAGACAAAACAGTACATACACAAAAAACAGATAAAAAAAATAATTTTTTCATTATAGATAAATTTTAAAAAAATCGAATAGAGTGGTTTTTTTCTTATTTAAAAACGGTTAATGTTTGACTTCCGTAGCATAGTCCTTCCAGCCTGCGTTGCGTTTGTATGATACGACATTAGCGTGGTAGTTTTCGCGTACTTTTGTCAGTTCCCTACTCACTCCCGAAAGCTTTCGGGATAAATATGTGGATAGCTGAATTTCTCTTTTGGCTTACAAAACAGGAAGAAAACCAATCACATTAGCAATCCATAAAATTACTAAAAATATGCCATAAAATTAGTCATGTAAGATACAAATGCGTTTATATTTAGACTTTGGACAAAATAATTTCATGGTGACCTTTGGTCTCCGCCCGATATATGTAAATTAAGTTCAATATTTTGGGTTAAATCTATTCAAGTTGTTCAATTTTCTGCTTACAATTGCGCTGATTTTTATGTTTTCGC
>CALIZI010000259.1 GCA_938028705.1 uncultured Saprospiraceae bacterium
CGAATACTGTAATGACTGCTTTAGCTGTCAAGTGAAGTGAAAAAAATATTTATAAATTATTGTTTTTAAATTTATTACAAATTAAAATAATAATTTACTTGACAGCTAAAGCAGTCATTACGGAGTTCCCGGTCAGCCTGTTTAGCTGCCTTATAAGGCAAAAGGTCTTTCGACCTTTTTGGGCAGCTAAAGCAGCCTGTACTATGTCTTTGATGTTGAACTTTATGGGGCTAAATGTGCGTTTAAATGGCTACGGTGTTTTTTATACGATAAAATACCGTTATTTTGCATTTTTAACTCAAGTTAGACTTTGGACAAAATGGGAATTAGGAAACTGGGAAATTAGGTTTAGATTCGTAATCTATTGATTATCAATTATTTTTATTTTATTATCAGGGGGAACGAAAAGTCGTTTTAATAATGTGTAATATGTTGATTTTTAAAATTGTCGGGAAGCCTACTCGCCTTGCATTTTGAAAATGCAAGGCGAGTAAAGTTTGCCTTTCTATTTAAAATCAGATAATTATATATTTATTTTTTAATAAATTTTTTTTAAACTCATATTACAAAAACAACTTTTCGTTTGCCCTGTTTTATTATTTAAATAAAATATGTAAATATTTATTTTTTATAAATAATTAAAAAAGTCCCGATAGTTATCGGGGTTACCGAATTTCCAAATTCCCCAATTTCCTTTGTCCAAAGTCTAAAACTCAAGTTGCTTGAGTAAATATCAAATCTCAATCACTAAATTCCAACAAAATATCGACAAAAACACGTTTGAATTGGAATTTGTTTTTTGGATTTTTTAAATTAATAACATGGCTTCATTTAGAAGGGAACAGACCGCTTCGACGATTTTGCGGAGTTTTAGCGGAATATTGCAACAGGAAGGGGCGTATATTTACGGCGATGCACTGGTGACGGTGACGCGGGTGAATATGACTCCCGATATGGGGATTGCACGGATTTATTTGAGTGTGTATAATGCTCATAATAAGGAGTTTGCGATTGAGGCAATCCGGCACAATGCAACGCGACTACGCCAAGAACTCGGCAAGCGCATTCGTAATCACGTCCGGCGAATACCGTTCTTGGAATTTTATCTGGATGATACGGTGGATGAAATGTATAAGGTGGACGAATTGTTTAAGAATTTGGATAAAGAACGGGCTGCGAAAGATGCGGAGGATGAGGCAGCGGAGGATTGAATTTGAAATTTACTAAGTGATACCAAACATTTTACCATGAAAAATCTTTTTGTCCTCCTTCTTCTTTCAATTGCAATATGCCTGGCATATAGTTCTTGTTATTATAGAAGGAACTGTGGTCCTTCGGATAATATTAAATTAGGTGAAACTGATTACAGCGATAAATTCAAAGAATATAATATTGAGCATCTTGAAGATACCTTAATTTTCAAAAGTTCCTCTAATGTATTGACGCTTATTAGACAAGATATTCAAGATAAACGTCCCGGAGCGGTACGTGAATATAGTGTTTGTAAAGGTATTGGTGTAAAAGTTTACACTGCCTACGCCTATTATGAATATGAGAATTTAAATAGCATGTTTTATGGAGATTCTGCAACTTTAAGGGTTAGCCCGAATATATCAGCAGGGAAGAATATGAGACGCAAGCCATTAAGGATTATCCCAATATCAGCGGAGAAGAATATGAGACGCGAGGCATTATATTTGAGCTTTACAAAGAAGATGCCCGGTGCAAAAGGAAGAGTACCTATTAGCAATATTGATACAACAAAAACATATTCTCCTTTTGGAGAACTCTTCAAGTATCATGAGAGCATTGAACTAAATGGAGAGATATTCCAACATATCTGGTTTTTTAAACGCTACCAAGAAGGTATCTATTACTCCAAAAATTTGGGTATAGTAGCGTTAGAAGCGGACAATGAAATTTTTGTCAGAATTAAACCATAGACTTCACCAGTGAATTTACCATTTAAAATAGCGCGGCGATATTTATTTGCCAAAAAATCCACGAATGCGATTAACATCATTTCGGGCATTTCGGTATTCGGAATAACGGTGGGTGCGGCGGCATTGGTGATCATTTTGTCGGTCTTCAATGGCTTTGGCGAATTATTGAGCAGTTTGTTTGACCGCTTTAATCCCGATGTGAAAATTACGGCGGTAGAGGGAAAAGTATTTACACCTGATGCACTGAAAATCAGTCAATTACGTGCTTTGGAAGATGTAGATTATATCTCAGAAACACTGGAAGAAAACGCCATGTTTGAGTATGAAAAAAATACGGATTTTGGTGTAATTAAAGGCGTGGATGAATGGTTTGATGAGGTAACTTCGATGGATACAATGGTGCGACGCGGACGCTACGCACTGCGGGAAAACGGACGCAACTACGCGATATTGGGCTTGGGCATGGAGCAAAAACTTTCGGTGAGTATGTCGGATTTGGTATCGGCTATCAATGTCTATATGCCCAAGCGAAAGGCATCGAACAGCTTTATGGAACAGCCTTTTAAGAAGCGCATCATCAACTTCGGCGGTACGTTTTTGGTGCAGCAAAGCGACTACGACGAGCAATACGTCATCGTGCCGCTGGACTTTGCAAGGGACTTGTTGAGCTACAAAAATGAGGTGAGTACCTTAGAACTCAAACTCAACCCCGGTGCCGACCCAAAGACCGCTATGGCAGACATTCGCAGCATCATGGGTGACAAATTTGAAGTGAAAGACCGATACGAACAAAACGCCGCTTTTTTCAAAATTATGAATATCGAAAAATGGATTGCTTACGTCATTTTGAGTTTTACGCTGATCTTGGTGGCATTCAATATGGTGGGTTCGTTGTGGATGCTCGTCATTGATAAAAAACAAGACATCGCCATACTCAAATCTATGGGCGCAACGGCAAAAATGATTCGCAATATCTTCCTCAGCGAAGGCTTGCTGCTCTCGCTGCTCGGCGTAGGCATTGGTTTTGCGATAGCGATATTGGCTTGTCTGGCGCAGCAATATTTTGGTTTTATTACCTTACAAGGCGGCGATGCTTTTCTGATTGAAGCCTATCCGGTCAAGATGCAATTGTGGGATTTTATTGTGGTCTTCATTACTGTGGTAGCCATTGGTACACTGGCAGCCCTACTACCTGCGGTACGTGCGAGTCGTATTCAGAGTATCATTCGAGGGGAATGAGTGAATTTTGAATGTGTGAATGTTTTTAATGTGATAATGCTTTAATGCGATAATGCGATAATGCTTTAATGCGATAATGTATTCGATATTTGCTCATTATATTTTTCTAAATTTTAAAATTAATTTAAATTATTAATAATTTTTTATTAATTAAAATATTTTAAAATTAATTTTACTTTTAATTGATAATCAACAAGTTACTACGATTACCTAATTACCCAATTTCCCAGTCACCTACTCAATCAATTGCCTAATGAAAAAAATCATACACATCATCCTGCTCATCGGCTGCATACAGCTTTTCAATACTACCAATATGTACACCCAAGACAGAGTGACCGGACGCAATTTTGCGACCCGCTCGGAAGTCATTGCCCAAAACGGCATGGTGGCAACCAGTCATCCATTGGCAACTCAAATCGGTTTGGACATACTCAAAAACGGCGGTAATGCCATAGATGCCGCCATTGCTGCCAATGCTGCATTGGGCTTAATGGAGCCGACGGGCTGCGGTATTGGTGGCGATTTATTTGCCATTATTTGGAGTACCAAAGACCAAAAACTCTATGGCTTGAATGCCAGCGGACGCTCGCCCGAACAACTGGATTTGGCATATTTTCAAGAGCGCGATATGACCAAAATTCCGGCTTACGGACCACTGCCCGTCAGCGTACCGGGCTGTGTGGACGGTTGGTTTGAAATGCACCAAAAATTAGGGGCTATGAAGATGCCCGACATCCTTGCGCCCGCTATCCGCTACGCACGTGAGGGCTTTCCCGTCACCGAATTAATCGGACATTACCTCACACTTTCGGCGTACAGGTTCAAGGACTATCCCAATTTTGCCGACACTTATATGCCTAATGGCGAAGCCCTCAAAAAAGGCGATGTTTTTAAAAATCCTGACCTCGCAAATACCTACGAAAAGATAGCCAAAGGCGGCAGAAAAGCTTTTTATAAAGGCGACATAGCACGAACGATTGCGGACTTTATACAAGCACAAGGCGGTGTGCTGACTGCAAAGGATTTGGCGCAACATACATCCGAATGGACTGACCCGATTTCCACCAATTATCGGGGCTACGATGTTTGGGAATTGCCACCCAACGGACAGGGAACGGCAGTCTTGCAGATATTAAATATTATGGAAGATTATGATGTAAAAAGTATGGGATTTGGCAGTGCCGAGTACGTACATCATTTTGTGGAAGCCAAAAAACTTGCCTTTGAAGATCGCGCCAAATACTACTCCGACCCAGATTTTAATGACCTCCCCATTGAGCAACTTATCTCTAAAAAATATGCCGACAAACGCAGACAACTCATTGATTCTAAGCGTGCTGCGAGGAGCTATGATGCCGGAGAATTGGAGCAGGGCAACACGATTTACCTCACCACCGCCGATAAAGATGGTAATATGGTCTCGCTGATTCAGAGCAATTATCGCGGTATGGGTTCGGGAATGGTTCCGCCCGGATTGGGCTTTATGTTGCAGGACAGAGCTGAGTTGTTCGCACTCGAAGCCGGGCATTTCAATGTGGTCGAACCGCACAAACGCCCCTTTCACACCATCATCCCTGCCTTTATCACCAAAGACGGTAAACCCTTTGTCAGTTTCGGACTTATGGGAGGTGCCATGCAGCCGCAGGGTCATGCCCAAATCGTGATGAACCTCATAGATTTTGATATGAATTTGCAGGAAGCCGGCGATGCGCCGCGCATTCGTCATACCGGCTCGTCGCAACCTACGGGTAGCACTATGACCGATGGCGGCGAGGTCAATCTCGAATCAGGGTTTGATTACGAAACCATCCGCACACTTATCCGAAAACGCCACAAAGTCAGTTACAGCATTGGCGGCTACGGCGGCTATCAGGCAATTCGCTGGGATGAAGAAAAAGGCGTATATTATGGTGCATCCGAATCTAGAAAAGACGGGCAAGCGGCGGGATATTGAAGTGTTGTGGTATTGTAGTGTGGTAGTATCGAACTGACGTGGTCTTTTTTTTATTTTAAAAATGCCTTTCCAAATTATGTAGAGACGCGATTAATCGCGTCTCTACATACGTTTTATTTTGCTAAAAATTCGATACTTCTATTGATAAAATTTGACAAATCCGTACCACGCAACATACCTTGATTGAGCAGTGCGAGATTGTACAAATGTTTTGCCAAATCGCCTTGCTTTTTCTTGGCATTCAGCAAGCGTTCTGTGATAAGCGGGTGGTTGGTATTGACCACTACATTATACGAATCGGGCATGTGCGACATGTCCATACCTTGCATGGCAGACATCTCACGCATACGACGCATAAACTCCGGTTTGGTGATGATAACCGGCTGTTCGTCAGGCGATAAAGCTTCGAGCGTGATGCTCGCGCCCATATCCGTCACCTGTTCGGTAAAGACGGTTTTTATCTTTTCCTGCTGCTTTTCGCTGAGTACCGATTCACGTTTTTCGTCTTTATCAATCAGCTTGTCGAGGGTATTGGAATCAACGCGCGTGAAGGTGACTTTTTCCAAAGTCGTTTCGAGTTTTTGGATAAAATGATTGTCGAGCGGTTGGTCCATTTTCAAGACATCGTAACCGTTATTTTTGGCAGCAATCGTATAATTGTCCAATTCCATTGCAGGATTATTGGTGTATAGCATCACTACGCGCTCGTCTTTATCGGTTTGTGTGGGCTTGATTTTTTCCTGATATTCTTCTATCGTATGGTATTTGTCATCGACATTTTTGAGAAGCGCGAATTTTGCCGCACGCTCATAAAATTTATCTTCCGATAGCATACCGTACTTGACAAAGACTCCCATATTCTCCCATTTCTCTTCAAAATTCGGGCGGTCTTTTTTGAACATTTCCTCCAACCGACTTGCTACTTTTTTGGTGATATAACTCGTAATTTGCTTGACATTTTTATCACTTTGCAAATAGCTGCGCGATACATTCAAAGGAATATCAGGCGAGTCAATGACACCATGCAAAAGGGTGAGAAATTCGGGTACTATTTCTCCGACATTATCAGTCACATATACCTGATTGGAGTAGAGCTGAATTTTGTTTTTTTGTACTTCAATATTATTGGTCAATTTTGGAAAATAAAGGATACCTGTGAGGCTGAACGGGTAGTCAATATTGAGGTGAATCCAAAATAAAGGCGGCGCACTGAATGGATGCAATTCATTATAAAATGCCTTGTAATCCTCGTCGGTCAGCTCGGTTGGTTTTTTCTTCCATATCGGTTGAGTATTATTTATAATGTTGTCTTTTTCAATCTCTTTGGCTTCTTTATCGTCGCCTTCACCTTCGTAAATCGTCTCTGTAATTGTACCAAAACGGATGGGTACAGGCAAGAATTTGCAGTATTTATTGAGCAAGCCTTCGATACGACTTTTCTCCAAAAACTCTAGGCTATCTTCGCTGATGTGGAGTACGATGTCTGTACCACGCTCTTTTTTGTCAGCATCTTCAATCGTGTATGCAGGGTCGCCTTCGCAAGTCCATGTTACGGCTTTTTTGCGCTTGTAGGTTTTGGTGATGACTTCCACCTTATCTGCCACCATAAATGCTGAATAAAAGCCCAAGCCAAAGTGTCCGATAATACTGCTTTCGTCTTTGTATTTTTCTAAAAACTCCTGTGCGCTCGAAAAAGCGACTTGGTTGAGGTATTTCTTTACTTCATCCTCACTCATACCGATGCCTCTGTCACTGATGGTCAATGTTTTGGCTTCTGTGTCAAGTTTGACATCAATGGTGAGGTCGCCGAGTTCCTTTTTCAGTTCACCCTTCGATGCGAGGGTCTTGATTTTAGAAGTGGCATCAACGGCATTTGAAATTAACTCACGTAAAAATATCTCTTGGTCGGAGTAAAGAAATTGTTTGATGATTGGAAAAATATTCTCGGTTTGTACCGATATATTACCTTTTTGCATATTGAAAATTATTTTTTCAGCTATCAGTCAATGGTCGATAGTCCATAGTTTTTTTATTCAGACAGATAGCTTTTTTTATTATAACAATTTAATAAACAGTCAATGAGTTAATCAGGCTAATTTGTTTTTTTATTTTAATATAAATAAAATTTTCAAATAATGTATTTTTAATATTATAAATAATAAAATAATTTTGAGCATTTTAACCCAAGTTGAATATATAGCCCCCCAAAATCAGAGCGGGGAGAGTTGTCAGATGAATTCTTTTGCTAAAAGCGAAGATCTTATCAAATAATCGGTGCCTTCTAATACAGCATTCGTCTGACAACTAAACCACCTAAAAAACTTGGGGGCTACATATTCAACTTGGGTTAATAATCAGCAAATTAACATGATGAACTAATTACCTAATGAACTTTCATCCACGTTAGATCCTTTTCAAATGCCATACCACGCCGTTTTTGCTGACAAAATGACACCATTAGCTCTTGTTTTTTGTTAAAATTTGAGTATTGAATAAAAAAAATGACATATTAAGGAAACATAATGTCGGTATATCTCGTATAACGGTATTTTAATATTAATCACGCAGTGATTTTTATTATGATATTTCCGGCGCATTCTATATTCCACATAAGTTCGTCCAGAAAGTTATTTAACTTTTTTGAATAATGAATATCAAAGTATCACGCTCATGTAAAAATTGTAAATCAGAATTTTAAGAATACTTCGTAATTCGATATTCAAAAAGTTTTTCACAAAGAAATACCTTTAGGTAAGAACTCATATTTCCCCCTTTTTTCCATTATTGTAGATGCTCGCCACCGGCTTTCCTCCGGTGGCATTTTTGTTTGGAGCTATATTGTTTTATGGCTTCATTGTTTGATTATTGTATAAATTTTATTTTATAAAATTTGTGTATCAATGAAACCATATAACAATGCAACAATTGAAGTATTTCCATAAAAAAAGGGGCATAAAGCCCCTTCTTGTTGTAAGAAATACCTGCAATAATTCATTCGGAAAAAGTATATCCACACACTAATTTCGCTACTGTTAAAAAAAGTTATATACAACAGTTTTGAGCCGAATGATTATATTGCTACGTTGTTTGATTGTTTGATTGTTACACAGTTTCCGTCTAGCCACGTAACAATCGAACCATAAATTACCGAATGTCGGTAAACACACCATTATTAGCCGACCAAAATATTTTGTCTGTTCCGTTGATGTCTCCGTCCAGATTAGTATCCGCTTCATGGTACTGATAAAACATACCGTTACGTTGTGACCAGATAATTTTGTCTGTGCCGTCAATGGTGTGTTCACCTGTGATGTCCGCAGCATACATAGCGTAGCTGCCGTTGCTGAGTAGTTTTTGTAGGGAGTCGTTACCAAGTGAAAAGTCATGGGTGACAGTGGGTTGAGTCAATGTCACCGTAGCCGCAGACTTGACCGGTAAGTGATTTCGGTGTTTGATAACTACGTGGTAGTCAGTGATTTCGGGTACGGCGATGCGTATGGGCGATATGCCGTCATTGGCAACAATTTCGCCATCGCGCCGCAGTAATGCCGGATAGGATGACACAACTTTCTCTGTTTGGTTGTTTGCATATAGTTCTACCAATACCCAATCTACGATAGCCTCGTTTCCTGTAGTTTGGAGTACAGAGTTGGTTGTGGTCATCCTTCCGGTGTAGGGGTCACTGAGGGGGATGAGTCCAAGTGTTCTGAGGTTATCGTTCATCAGTTGGGTGTTGGGATTAAATGCGCCTTCCAACAAGATATTGGTAGAAATGTCGGCGACCCAAACAGATAAGGTTTTGGAACATCCCATGGGGTTGCTGATTTCCAGGGTGTGTTCTCCGGGAGTTAGGGCTGTAACTGCGCTATTTTGCTGTCCGTTCCAGAGGTATTGTACTTCGGGGTTAATGCCTTTTATTTCGATTTGTCCTTCGGGGGTGGTTTGCAATTCAATTTCGGGCAAGGGTGTGCCATTGGGTACGACTACAAAACCTACGATAGATTGTCCGAAAGCATCTGTAACCGTGACTTCGTAATTTCCGGGTGTGAGGTTTTCGGCAGTGGCGTTGATGTCGCCATTGCTCCATTCATATTGATAAGGGGCATTGCCGTTTGATATATTGACGGTAGCTGATGAAGGCGTATCGCAAGTACCTGCATAAGCAATGACATCAAATTCGAGTGCTGCGGTGAAACCTTCGGGATTACCTGCTGAACCTCCAAATGAGCCAACAAATACATCTTCTGCATGGAGTATAGTGCCGTCACTTTGTATAGCGTGAATATCGCTGATGACGATACCGAAGGAAGGTACTTCAATACTTGGTAAATCTTCGGTGATGACTTTTAATGTTCCTATATTACCAATCCCCAATTGGTTTTGTGCATCGGTGCGGGTAATTACAAAATCGCTTCTTTTTGGTAAAAAATTATCAACGGCTATAACATCGGACGGAGCTATCCATGAATCGGAACCGTCTATATTTGCGCTATATTCCTCAACACTTTGCACGTTGCTAAAATCAACGGTAAATGCCAGTCCATGAATATCTGCCGTACCTTCTATGGCATTACTCAAATCTAAGGTAATATCATAGCCGGAAGAGCCGCCAAAACTTTGAACACTATTGATGTCGGGGTCCAGTTTGAGTTCATTACTTGCAGGGTATGATTGCTGATGCCTTCCTGTATTTTTTTGATAATTAACCTCTATAATATCCAAGTCTGCTTCGTCCACCAAACCACTACCGTCAGCGTCCTGATGTTTGCCGTTGACTCCTCCCACGCTGTTTGTCCAGTCGGTAGTCGATTGAGGTATCCAATTGGCTGTGGCACCAAGTCGCTCAAGTCCTGCATTATCTTTAGCCAATGCCCATACCAATATGTCGCTGCTATTGACAATACCATCGGCATTGGCATCTCCGGGGTAAATAACTTCTTCGATGGTTTCCCCTTCTGCATAAAGTGTAAGAGAAGCGGTGCTTATGAAATAATAATACGGCACGTTGGGATTGGATACTCTGCAAGTATATATTCCTCCATCCTCGGCTTGAAAATCAGCTAATTGCAAACTATTTTCAGTAGTTATATCTATACTCACCCCATCTCGAAACCACTCATAAACATTATCGCTTATATCATCGTCAAAATTGAGGGCTATGGTAAAATCATCACCGGATACGATTTCGATAGTATCGGGCGTTCCGATAAGGTCCTGATGACCAAAATTGTATCCTGCAAAAGGAATTAAATGTTCAAAAGTTAAATAATTGAGCCGAAGACTTAATTCAGACAGATTGCTTAGATTTTGGGCAAGTCCGGCAGGTAGGCTTTCCAGCCTGTTTTGACTCAATTCCAGTCCTCTCAAATTGCTGAGGTTATTAAATTCATCGGGTAGTGTGGTTAATTGACACTGTTGAGCATATAATTTTTCAAGATTTACTAACTGACCAATACCGGATGTTAAACTTGTCAATGGATTATAAGCTATATTCAATGTTTTGAGGTTGGTCAAATCCCCTATTTTTACAGGAAGGCTTGTCAGATAATTGTACCTGAGATTTAATTCAATAAGTGACGATAAATTACCGAGTTGAGCCGGTATTTCATAAAAATTATTTTTTTCTATATTGAGTCTTTCCAGATTAGGAAGTGTTGTTAATTCGTCAGGAACAGGTCCGTCCAGATTATTATCTGCCAAATTGAGGTATTTTAGATTCACCAAATTGCCGATAGTGGGTGGAATGGTGCCGCCAATGATATTTTTAGCCAGATTGATACTTTCAATATCAGCCAACAGACCAATAATCGCAGGCAAATGTGTGAGACCATTATCAGTAATATTCAATTGTGTGACACAACCTTCAGCAGATAAAGTAACCCCCTGCCAGTTGTCCATAGATTGAGACAGGTCCCATAAATTACCCGCATTAGCCTGCTCTATTTCTACCAATACCAGTGAATCTCGCAAGCGGCAATCCATATCGCCGGCAAAGTCCTGAGAAAATGCAGAAGTAACAGTCAATAACAATAGTAATATTGTTGTGTGAATTAAGCCTTTCATAGTCCGATCTTTATAGTGAGTCTTTACTTTGTTTATTGATTTTGGGGTCAATTCAAGTAGTGGTTAATCGGGTAATTAGTTAATCAGGTTAATGAGGTATAAAAGGTAGTTTTTAAAACTTAATAAATTGCTTATTTTAGCCTGTTGATAATCCGTAAATTAGCTTGATTTACTGATATCTGATTTACTAATTTTCAAAGTGATAGTTTTCATATTACAAATGTATAGGAATAATTTGACACTTTTCAGTATATTTATCCGAGTAAATAATCACTATTATTAAAAAATAAATTTTGTAAAAAATTGTTTATCAATATTATGAATGACTCAAAATGCTATATTGCCTTATCTTTTTTAGACAAAAAAGAGTTAAAAGAACTCGATGATTTTGTGCAAAGCCCTTTTTTTAATAAAGAAAAACCCCTTATCAGACTTTATCAATGGATGAAAAAGCACTTTGAACGCACTACACGCCGCCCTCTGACAAGAAGAACGGCATATATTAGAGCCTATCCTGACAAGCCGACACCTGACAACTCACTTAATGATAAAGAAAGTTATACCCTTAATATTGTGTTGAGCAAATTGACTAAGTTGATTTTTCGCTTTATGGAATGGAAAGAAAAAGAACGCAATGAAGCATACAGCAAGCATTTGTTACTCCAAAGTTTTTTGAATAGAAATGCAACGGAGTTATTCAGGCAGCATTTATCACAAGTATATCCGATTAGTCATTCTTCAGCCAAAATTAGTCCAAACACTTATCATGACCAATTTTTACTCGAATATGATTATTCACGTTGGAATTTATTACAAAAAAATAATATTCAAAAAAGAGATAATCTACAAGCTGTTAGTGACAATTTAACATTGTATTATCTTACATATCAGTTTCAATTGGTCTTCGAAATGCTCTCTATGCAACGAACCTATAAAACGGATTATAAACTTCATTTTTTAAATGATTTATTTTCAATAGCCAGTCTGCCACAATTCAGTAGTTCACCATTAGTGGAAACTTATATGACCGCTGTGCAAATGGTAAAAGATGAGGATACCTATTATTTTGAAAAACTCAAAGAATTATTGCTCACTTACGCAAGCAATATTTCCTTTAATGCTCAAAACGACCTATACATACTCGCTACTAATTTCTGTACACGCCGCATTATCGCCGGACAGCCGGAATACTTAGAAGAACTCTTCCTATTATACAAAACCATGTCTGAAAAAAATCTATTGATAGAAGGAGAATATATCCCGGTAGATAAAATGAAAAACATCATCAGTGTAGGTTCCAAATTAGAACATTTTGATTGGACTCAGCAACTCATTGAAGAGAATAGAGAACGCATTGCACCACGTTTTCGGGATAGCGTACATAACTTCGGACTGGGTTTAATACATTTTTATAAAGGCAATCTCAACGAAGCCATTAGTCACCTCATTCGTGTGGAGGATATTGATATTAATTACCATCTTTCCGGCAGGTTTGTGATGATGAAAGCCTACTACGACCTCGACGAAGATTATAGTGAACGTACCGAACAAATTTTCAAATCTTTCATCGCTTATATCAAACAAAATAAGGTCATTTCAAGCGTCAATAAAGAAGGTTATACCAATTTCACCAAAACCCTTGTCAGCCTGTACCGTATCAAGCATCTTGTCGGCAAACGCTCCCTCGAAGTTGTCGAAAATCGACTGAACACTTACGCACGAACGAGTGACAAAATATGGTTGTTGGAGAAAATTCAGGAATTGAAAAAGGGGAGGTAATTCATGGTTGATAGTTCATGGTTGATGGTTGATGGTTCATAGTAATTTTTGCGTTAGTTCTATCAACTATGGACTATAGACTATCAACTATCAACAGGCTCAATCAAATCCCAAAGGTTGCCGTACAAATCTTCAAATACCGCTACTTTTCCATACTCTTCTACGGAGGCTTCTCGGATGATTTTGATATTGTGGGTTTGCAGATTTTTATAATCCCTGTCAAAATCATCGGTATGCAAAAACAGAAAAACGCGCCCTCCGGTTTGGTTGCCAATGCTTTGTTTTTGCCGTTCACTGGAGGCTTGTGCCAATAGCAAACAGCAACCCTCCGTTCCCTTCGGACGCACCAATACCCACCGCTTTGTCGGGCTGAGACGAGTATCTTCAATCAAGTCAAAATGGAGTTTTTGAGTATAAAACTCAATGGCTTCATCGTAGTCATGGACCACGAGTGCGATATTAGCTAATTTTTGTTTCAATGTTATTTTTATTTAGTGATTTTATCAAATCATTGAGATAATGGCATATAGAATATTTGCTTGTCACAAATAACAGATGAAATATAAACCTCACATTCCAATACGCCTTATGTTTACTTTATCAAAGGAAGTCTATTGAATCCCTCTTCTATAATTTTACTGTTTTTATAGATATAACTTACATTCACGAGTTGAAAAACACTATTTTTATAATTAATTATCCCCCTCTATCGGTTATGTTTAACCACCACTTAGGGGTCATTTGTTGATATTGGGTTTGTTCGACACCGAGTAGCTTCAAAACTTGTTGCTGTTT
>CALIZI010000260.1 GCA_938028705.1 uncultured Saprospiraceae bacterium
CCTGCGTATTATCGACACTTTTACATTCTACATTTATTATTTTACATTTTACATTCCAAAATATATTCCTGCGTATTATCGACACTTTTACATTCTACATTTATTATTTTACATTTTACATTTCCCTAATATTACTTGACTATCGTAACATCGCCACGATAAGTATCCGTTGTGCCATCAATAAACTCTACAACGATATAATAGACGTAAGCTCCCGGATTGAGTTCTCTACCTCTGTGTGTACCATCCCAACCTTGAGCGGGGTCGTCGGTACCAAAATTGGTATTTTCAAAGACCATATCACCCCAACGATTAAAGACCTGCATAGAACTAATCTGACTGATGCCAATGCCGCCATAAATCATAAACACATCGTTTTTACCATCAAAATTCGGACTGAATACATTGGGAATAAAGACATCACGATTTCGCCTGATACGAATGGTAATTTCATCGCTGACGGTACAGCCTTCGCTATTGGTAACGGTGACGGTATAGGTTGTTGTGGTCACAGGTTGTGCGGTTGGATTATAAGGGAAGTCATTGAAAATGAGCGTACTATCTTGCGACCATTCCCATGTATAATTGACCGTATCAATCGGAAAATTGGCAGTTGGAAATAAATCAACGCTCTCGCCCAAGTCAATACTGACCTCATCGCCATAGTCCAATTCGAGCGTAGAAGCGGATTGAATATTGACCGAAGTTGAGGCTTGACAGCCAATTGAATCTTGTACAATCACCTCATAAGTTCCGACACTCAAATCCGTAAAAATACTATCTGTACCGGGAATGCCACCAACCGAATACAGATATGGCGCACCCGCTCCGCCGGAGACATTTAGCACCGTTATTGTTCCGTTATTGGATTGCAGGCAGTCGGCATCTGTTACACTGGTTTCAAATAAAATAATATCTGTACTTGTGGTCGCTATCGTCGCCGAAGTTGCGGCTTCACAACCCTCTGCATCTTGTACAATGACATCGTAAGTTCCCGGATTCAGATTTGTAAAAATACTATCTGTCGTAAACATTCCACCTACAGCATACAAATACGGCGCAGTACCACCGGAGACATTTTGTACGGTGATTGTTCCGTCTTGCGAACCCGAACAACCTGCATCAAGGACATTAGTTTCAAAGGCAATATCGCCGCCACTCTCCAAGACGATTTCTGCTGTACCCATACAACCGTCGGTATCGGTAACGGTAAGGGTGTAAGTGCCGGCAGGTAGGCTATCTACGGCTTGAGTCGTACTGCCATCGCTCCATTGGTAGGTATAATAATATGTACCGCCCATCACCAATACCGCAACTGCACCATTATTTTCACCACAAGTCGGGTTACTGCTATTCGTCTCAATGCTCAAGCCTTCGGTATCTGTAATCACTACGGATTCAAAGGTAGAACAGCCTACCGCATCTGTCACCACGACAGTATATTCGCCTTCTGCCAGGTCAGTAACCACGTCACTTGTTCCAATGCTCACGCCCGGATTGTTGGTATCTTCCCAATTATAGATATAAGGCAATGTACCGCCACTGACTTCAATGATTATCGCGCCGTTTGCTGCGGCACAGGTAGCATTTTGGACAGTGACATTAAAAATATCAGGACCGCCTTCATCACTAACCGTTGCAGTGGATGTCACCGTACAGGTATTGGCATCGGTGACGGTAAAGCTGTATGTACCTGCTGCCAATCCGCTAGGCATTGGGTCGGTAGAAACGCTGGTGCCGGGGTTGTTGGTGTTTTCCCAATTGTAACTGTAAGGTTCAGTGCCTTGCCCGACAAGCAGGGTGACAGAACCATCTTGATTTCCACAAGTCGAGTTGCTTGATTGAATACCCAAGATTGTAGGACTGTCCGTACCATTGACGGTCATGGTTTCGCTGACAGAACAGCCGTTTGCGTCACTGACAAATACGGTATAAGTACCTTCAAAAAGTCCATTAGCCGGATTGGTCGTACCTACAATAGTGCCGGGATTGGTTGTACTTTCCCAACTGTAATCATAAGGTTCGGTGCCACCTGTGACAGTGACTTGGGCTGTACCTATCGGCTCGCTGCAATCGGCATTAGTAGTGACAGGATTGGAAATAGTAAGTCCGCCTGTGTCAGGCACTACAAGTGTTTCGCTGGCAGAGCAAGCATTGGCATCACTGACCACCACATTATACGTACCGCCCGCAAGCCCCGTCAAGGCATTGGTCGTACCAATCGTCACACCCGGATTCGCTGCATTTTCCCATGTAATGGTATAAGGCATTGCACCTCCGCTAATCGTGATTTCGGCTGTGCCGTCCGTTGCACCACAATCAACTCCTGTGGTCATTGGATTAGAAATTACCGGACCGCCTTCATCACTGATATTAATGGTTTCGGTAGCCGTACAACCTGCATCATCAGTAACAGTAACATTATAAGTTCCTGATAATAAAGTATTTGCAGTATCATTTGTAGAAATACTTGTTCCGGGATTCGCTGCATCTTCCCAATTATACATGTATGGCGAAGTACCCTGATTAACAGTTATCATTGCCATACCGTCTGCATTTCCGCAACTCGCATTTTGTGAACTTGATGTAAGGCTTAGTGCCTGACTTGCGGCTATATTTGTGGTATTTATTTCAAAAATTTCACAATTATTATTATCTATTATTGAAATTTGATAATTGCCGAATGGTAAATTATTAAATGTATTATTGGTTTGATAATTTTGTCCGCCGTCAATGCTATATTGGTAGGGTAGTTCTCCGCCACTCGCGCTAATGTTGATAGTACCATTGTCGCCGCCGCAAGTTGTGGGCATGGTCTCTATCATATCTATTAAAGGTTTTTCTATATCGGGAATATTAAAAGTAATCGTATCTGCACAACCGCTAGCGTCAGAAATATATACTTCATAAGTTCCCGGTAGTGTGCTAAAATCAAATCCTCCTCCAATAGTCGGAAAAGTAACAGAGGTTCCTACAAGCCCGAATGTATAAGGTGGTACGCCTCCCGTAATGCTTGACATAACTGTTCCCAAAGTATCTTCTGCACAATTTTCGGGTGCTGTTATATTAAGTGCGCCAAATTCAGGACCGGGTGTATCCATGACCTCAATCGTTGCACTTGCCCCGCAGCCATTCGCATCACTGACATTGACAGTATAAGTTCCTGCAACTAAGTTGATTGCCGTTTCGCTAGTCGAAACACTAACTCCCGGATTGGCTGTATTTTCCCAATTAATCGTATAAGGCATCGCGCCGCCTGTAATCATAATGCCGGCTACACCTGTTGCATTACCGCAAAGGGCATTGGTGGAAGCGGGATTGGAAATGACAGGTCCGTTGGCATCGCTGATACCCACAGTCTCGATGGCTGTACAGTTGTTATTGTCTGTCACCGTTACGTTGTATGTTCCGGCAGGCAATCCGGTAGCGGGATTGGTGGTGGAAACCGTAGTGCCGGGGTTGGCGGTATCTTCCCATATATAAGTGTAAGGAGCTGCGCCGTTGGCAGTGACTTCGGCGGTGCCGTTTGTTGCGCCGCAGGTAGAGTTGGTGCTTACGGGATTGGAGAGGCTAAGTCCGGGTGTACCTGTAATCGTCACATTATCGGTAAAGGTACAGCCACCATTATCGGTAATGGTATAGGTGTAAGTACCTTCCGGCAAATCGGACGCAACATTGCCTAATTCAATAACCACTCCCGGCATATTGATGTCTTGCCATTCGATGTTTGTGATGACATTAGAACTGTTGGGAGTGAGCGTAACTGTACCGTTGGAGAGACCACAAGTGGCATTTTCTATCTCGGTATTATTTACTGAAATATCACAACAATTTGAATTATCTTCATCTAAAAATACACTCAATGAAAGCGGACAAGTACCGTCTGCATTCGTCACCGTAACGGTATAATTGCCTGTGGGTAAGCCTGTTGCAGGATTGGCGTTAGAGACAACAGTTCCCGGATTCATGGTGTTTTCCCATTGGTAAGCATAGATGCCGGAGCCGCCCGTTACTTCTACCGAAACTTGCCCGTTGGACATACCACAAGTGGCAGGTACGCTACTTGGGTTGGAGAGTACAGGTCCTGAGAAATCAGCGACTTCCACCGTTTCAGTGGCTTCGCATCCGAAGAAGTCCGTCACCGTCACGCTGAAGGTGCCGGGGGAAAGTCCGGTAGCCGGATTGGTGGTGGAGACCGCTGTGCCGGGGTTGGCTGTATCTTCCCAATTATAGGTCAATGGTGCTGTACCGCCCGATGTACTGACGACGGCTTCGCCTGTGGCAGCGTTGCATTCGGCAGCGGTAGAATTGGTATTGGTAATAGTGAGGTCGCAACCGCAATTTTCGACAGTTACGGAGACGGTATCTATGGCTGTACAACCGCTGTTTGGGTTGTTGGGGTCGGCTAATATGGTGGCTTCTACAAAGAAACTATAGTTACCGATGGGCATCGTTTCGGCATTGATGAAATCGGGGTTTGCTACATCATTATCCGCTAAAAAAGACGCTCCCGAAGGTGGGTCAGATGTCCACAAATATTGGGTTGCCATCGCGCTTGTCGGGCTTCCGCCGATTTCGGTAGTTGGTGCTTCTCCATTACAAAAAGTAATATCTGCACCACCGTCCACGTCTATTGTTTCTACATAAAATTCAAAAGAAGTTCCTGTACCGATATTACCACAATTATCTTCTATTTCTCCGACAATGGTGAGGGTATGCGTACCTGTTTGTGTGATACGAGGTGCCATAAAAAAGGTGATGTCGGTAGTGGTTTCTGCATTGGTACATTGGTTGCTGCCGGGGGTAGCAAAATTGATAAATGTACCATCGGGTTGAGTAATTTGGAAATCAGTCTGCTGAATGGAACTACACAGTACCGGCTCCGAAAACTCAAAGGTAATGGGCAAATCCCAACATTGAAGCGGGGTTTGTACGTTGGTGATTTCGGGTGGACGCATGTCCAGCAAAACGGCACTTGAAGAGCGAAAATCAAGGAAGTAACCTTCTTGGTTGTCATCGCTGAAGTTGCTGACAATCATGGCATAAGTATGCCCTTCTTCCACCGGAATACTTTGGTTGTAAGGTGTGCCTACGTCTGTTTGTGAACTCTCCGTACCATTATATGGCGGGTCGCTGGATGCACCTGTTTGTCCGTTGTTTATCAAAGGACAGGAATCAATGGGAAAGACCTGAGAGTCGGAATAATTGCAACTGACCAAGGTAGCCGGACTACCTTCTACGGCAGTATCAGAGCATTGTGCATCGGTGATGTCCCATAGTATCCAGTCATAATCTTCGCAGTCGTCAACGGGTGAAATGATAAAACTTAAATCGCCCGTTTGTTGTACATTCAACACATACCAGACGGAATTTTTCTCGCCCTGCGAACCAAAACAGGAAATCGCCGGATTGACCTCGCCTGTGTGTATGCCCGCATCGAGGTAAGAATTGGGTTGGTAATAAAATTCATTGCAGACCGGAATTGCTCCGATGCAATCCTGCTGACTAATATCGGGCGGCAATGGGCAGGGAATACAATTGACGGAAGCCTCCCAGCCAAATTGTGTCGTGCTGACATCGGAAATAAACTCGAAAGTAATACAACCGCTTGTAGAAGCAACAAAGAAACTTTCATCGGTCAGATTGCCTGTTATGTCTCTTATCAGTGGGTCGGCGGTAGATGTACCGTCATATACAGACAAAATATCAATTGGCGAAAAGAGCAATACCTCTGCCCTGAATGTTGAAAAATTAAAGAGCATACAATCCGTCGGGTCATCAGGGCAAAAGGTATGAACCAGATTTTCATTATTGCCATAATTCCCCGCTGCACCGCCGCTGTCGTAAAATGTACCGCCGCAGGTAGTGGTCGTTTCTCCGTCGGTCATGAGGTATTCTTGTGCAAAAGCGGGGATAGTCAATAAACTGATTAAGAGGCTTAAAGATAGAGTGTATAAATTATTCATAAACAATGAGTTGTAAATGGAGAGTTGCGGATAGAGCATGTAAGTAATAAGACAAAAATAAACTAATAATTTTTGAACCACTAAGCGCACTAATCCCGAAAGCTTTCGGGATAAAATCGAACAGACCCCGTTCTTCAACGGGGCGGGCTGCAGAGTTCACAAAGTATTTCTAAGTATTTAATAATGAATTTCTTACACTACCTTAGTTTTCTTATTTCGTTCATACGACATTCGTGTTCTTAGTGCGCTTAGTGGTTCAGATATTTTGTCTAACTACTTAAAAGTGTTTTGTTTCAGTAAATAGTATAAACACTCAAACTCTAATCATCTTACCAAACAGTCACAAAAACAATAATCGTTCCCTTATGTGTTTTAATAATATTTTTTGTGTTAGGTTAAATAGTTAATTAGGTGATAATTCGTCAGGCATTTAGAAATCCATTAAAAGTGTAACAAATCAGGCACATTTTCCGTTGAACGAAAATGATTGTTGATTTTTGAATGAATTAGTATTTATTAAATAATATTTGTATTATAAATATTTTATTTTAAAATAATTATAAAATATTATTATAATAATATTTTAATTTTATTAAAAAAATAGACAAGTTCATCTAAATTATAAAAGTTTTGACACTTTTGGAATCTGATTTTAAAAATCAAAACAAAATTTAAATACTCCGTTTGCTAAACTTCAAAAAGTTTGGTATTCGATAGCTATCGGAGGGCTATCAGTCTATAGTTGTTAGTTCATGGTTCATAGTTCTCTACAATTACCTGAACTACAATGTTTTGCAATTCATTGACTATCAATTTTTTACAACGTTAGAAACATAGCCTATCGGAGAAGTAAAGCATTGATTTTTAGCTAATTATGAATTTCAGTGCCTTACCCACGTTTAGCAAACTTGAAAAGTTTACCAAACGGCTTACTTATATTTTGTGTAAAATTACTATCGTATGAAGTGTCAACCAATTGGATAAACTT
>CALIZI010000261.1 GCA_938028705.1 uncultured Saprospiraceae bacterium
TATTTGATGTTTTGCTCTTGAATTTGGGCTAAAACTCGTCTGACATTTTCAAAATTCACCGATGATGTCATATTTTTCCAGCAATGTTTAAATGTCTGACGAGTTTTAGCCCAAATTCGGAAAAAATATCCCATGTTAAACACAAGCATACTTTTATTTTTAAAACATGACATTGTCAAGATAATGTTCTTATCGAAGTGAATATGGTACGTATCGGTACGCATATGCTGCCGATTGGTAAGGGGCAGAAGGAAGGATTTATGGAGTTGGTGTATGGGGAGTAAATTTGACCCATATATTTACCAACTCCATATTTCGAGATAGCTGATATTCTAAAAACGATACCCCAAGGATATACCTGCATTACTAAGTATATTTGGGGAAATTTCCATAGCTCCGTGAATGCCTATTGCAAAATCCTTTGCGACAAAAAATAAGTAATCAAGCGAGACATGAAATCCTACTTCCTTTGAGCTATGGTAGTAGTTCTCTATGGTACTTGCATGTTCGCTATTTTGTATATTATATATGTAATTATCTATTAGGGATTTATAATTCAGACCGGCTCCGGCAAGCAGAGCGTGCCTTTCACCTGCTGTGGTTCTGTAAGTCAAACCAATATTTGCCGAGTGGTATAATGCTATCTCGAAGGCAGGACTACTGCCGTCAATAATTACATTTGGTATAGAATCATTTTGAGTAAAGTATGCTCGTCCGCCTTGTGCTGTTGCTTTGGAGTAAGAGATATTAGCACCAAATTTATCAAGAAACATCCGGTGATACGTTATTCCTATGGCAGAGCCGGAGAGGTCGCCGCTGCCGAAGAAGGAATAGGAAATATTGGACAACAGATAATTTTTGGAGTCTGCTTCTTGGGCATCAGATGAATAACTCACGAAGCTAAAAATGATTACTGTGAAGGTTAATAGTCTGTTTTTCATAATTTTATAATTGATTTTTAATGATTAAGTGTTATTTTAAAAAGAATAGCCCAAGGATAGCCCTCCGTATGTTGCACCATCGTTGTGTGCGATGATGCCGGCATTGGCTCCTATAAACCAACGGTCTGTAAAATGATAATTGTAAGAAAACTCCAACAATAATCCGGGATTGGTCAGGTTGGTATAGCGCGAACCTTGAATTATCGTGTCCTGCGGAGGAGGCATGTAGGAAACATATTGTCGCTTGGTGTTGGTGACACCGCTTCCCGCTTTGAAATAGAGTTGATGTTTTTCGCTGTTGACCAAAAAGAAGTACAGATTCAAGTGTGCAAAAGTGATATTCTCGTAATTTGATAAACTATCTTGTGCCGCACCGGATTTAACACCTCTCGCATACCCCACCGAACTACCCACAGATACAATTTTATTCAACTCCCTAAAGTATTCGCCTTGAATGAGATAGCTTGGATTTTTGTATCCGGGAATTACACCTAACACGCTGTTGCCATAAAAATCTGCATAATTATAACTCAATTTTAAATGATTGCGATAGTACGCCCATGTTTTGTTAGGAGCGGAAGGACTAACAGGATTAAGTATTGGTGACAACTCAAAATCTTGTACATCTTCGTGTGTCAAAAGCGGTGTTTTTGAAGCCACTGATTGAGACTTATATTGCTTTTTTTGGGTTATTTGAATATTATTTTCAGGTTGGGTAATATCAATTGTTTTTTGTATTGTAATTATCGGATTTTGATATGAAATAAGACCTGTTTTTTCGGAAGGCGTGTTATTACTTTGAATGATGACATGTTGATTTGCAGGAATTATATCATTGCGAATATCGCTAATGACATCTTGCTGTTTAGTTGGTGTAATGTTGGGAATTTCTTTTTGTTGTTTAATTAAGTGTGTGTTTTTATTCGTAATTTTATCGTTCAAAATAGTCTCAGTTACAGCTGGCTTCACCTCTTTAATGTCGGTTTCATTATCGTATTTCACAGTTTCATTTACATCAGATATTTCCAATATTGCATCTTGTTTTTCTTCTTGCTTTATATCTGCCGCTACATCCTGAACGATAGTATCTTTGGAAGACATTAAAGCATGAATAAAGAAAATCGCAGGTATAGAAAGCAGCAAAATAACTACCGCAATATGCCATGACTGTACCTTTTGACCGACCGTACTTTTTTGCTGAATCGTTTTGAAATGCTCAAAGGCTGATTCTTCAAAAGGTGTTTTATATGTATTATATTTTTGTTGTAAATCTTTCATAATCAATGTGTTAATTTGAGTTTTGGATAATAAGTAATGCCTTCATTAAGCACAATCGTTCTAAGTTTCTTCTTAGCTTCCGCCAGATACCATTTCGATGTATTGACCTTAATATTGAGCTTATCGGCAATTTCTTTATGCGTCATTCCGTCCAGTTCATACATCACAAAACATAGCCTGTGTGTATCATTCAATTGGCTGATACACTGTAGAATTTCATCCATATTTAGATTGGAGATAGCGTCATTCGATGTGTAGGATTCCGCATTATCGCTTTCTACATAAAGCAACTTCTTTTTATATGTCGCCTTCTTTCTGACGTGGTCAATACAATCATTTTTCAAAATCCTGTATGCCCACTTCAGCAGCGACTGTTCATCTTCAGCATCAATGATATTTTTAAATATATCAACCATTGAATAATTGAAAACACCCCTAGCCTCCTCCTTATCGGCACAATAAGCCAAAGGTACTTTAAACAAGTTTTCGTATAGCAGTATATAAAGTTGCCGCTCCTTATCGGGCTGCCGCTTTTTTACGCCTTCTGTTAATTTTTTGATATTCATTTTTGTTGTTTCTACCCATAAAGCGAAGCTCAGGTGAGCAGGGTTGGTAAAATGGTTAAAAAATTGATAATTCCCTTATATCTCTCCAAAATATTATAGATGAAATTCATAAATTTTATCTATAATATTCACAGTATTTTACCACCTTTGCAATTTCCATAAAATCCGTATTATGTCCAAATCTACCCAAAACCGTATTTTCACCATCGTATGGGCAGCCCTCGCTGCTTTCCTGACCTATTCATTTATATATGCCTTTCGCAAACCGCTTTCGGCGGCTACATTTGAGGGCATGACGGTTTTTGGTATCAGTTACAAAGTCGTGGTGATTGTCACCTATGTATTCGGATATATGGCTGCTAAAGGCTTCGGTATCAAGATTATATCGGAATTGTCGAATGTAGGGCGCAGGCGATTTTTGTTGATTTTGATTAGTATTTCGTGGTTGGGTTTGTTTTTATTTGCGCTTACACCTGCGCCGTATAATATCCCCTGGGTTTTTCTAAATGGCTTCCCTTTGGGCTTGATGTGGGGCATTCTTTTTTCGTATATTGAGGGGCGCAACAGCACAGATATTTTGGCAACTTTTCTATGTGTGTCTTTTATTTACAGTTCGGGTATCGTCAAATCTATCGGGCAATGGCTGGTCGTGAGCATGGGTGTTTCAGAATTTTGGATGCCTTTTACGGTGGGGGCGATGGGCTTTCCGTTTCTGCTGATGGCTTCGTGGATGCTCGAAAAAATACCGGCACCGAGTGAAGCTGATAAAGCAAGTCGCAGCGAGCGCATTCCGCTTGATAGCGCAGGACGCAAGGCATTATTCCGACAATTTCGAGTGGGCTTGATTGCTGTATTATTGCTGAATGTAGTGCTGACTATTTGTCGGGATATTAAGGATAATTTTTTGGTCGATATCTGGCAAAGCCTCAACGTTACTGCCGTCTCCAACACCTCAATTTATGCCCAAATCGAAACCATCGTCAGCCTTGTTGTCTTGGTTTTGGTTGGAGCTATTGTCCTCATCAAAAACAGCAAATACGCCCTCAAATCCTTGCATTTTATCATTGCTGCGGGGCTATTGTTGGTGCTGGGTTCTACCTACCTTTATACCATCGGGCAAATGTCTGCACTCGTCTGGATGGTACTGCATGGCGTGGGTTTGTACCTAAGTTATATTGCTTTTCAGAGTGTGTATTACGAGCGATTTATCGCCGCATTTCAAGTGAAAGGCAATGTTGGCTATCTTATATATCTTGCTGATTTTGTGGGATATATAGGTAGTGTAGCCATTTTATTGATAAAAGAATTTGTCGGATTTGAGGTGCAGTGGAATGTGTTTTTTATCTATATGAGTTACATCACTTGCATCGTTGGGGTGCTAATGATGGTAGTGGCGCATATTTATTTTAGTTGGAAAATGAAGGTGGCTGAATCTGCTTGAAATAATATTCACTCATCTGTACTACAAGGTGAAAGCTGTTATTGAAATGTAAAATATAAAATATAAAAGTATATAGCGTGGGTGCGATTCGTTTTTATACCCACTAATATTCTTGCTTATAAATATTTTACGAATTTTAAATTAACTTGACAATAATATATTTTTAAAATAACAATGTATCTGTGTTTAGGATGGGATATTTTTTCTGAATTTGGGCTAAAACTCGTCAGACATTTAAACTTTGTCGGTAAATATGATGTCATCGGTAGTTTTTGAAAATGTCAGACGAGTTTTAGCCCAAATTCAAACCCAATGCCGTCCATTATTGAATAAAAATTAAAAATGAGATATGGGTACAAAAACAAATCGCACCCATCTAATGTGAATATTTTTTACAAAAAACTAATTTAAAATAGTTTAAAAATAATTATATTTTAAATAAATAATATTTAATTTCAATAATATTTTCATATTTTATACTTTTCACCTTTTTAATACAGATGAGCGATAATTTTTAACTAATAAATTTTTTAAAATCATGAAAACAAATAAAGTCGTAGATGCACTGTTAGGTGTTGCGATTGGCGATGCTGTCGGTGTACCGTTTGAATTTAAAAGTCGCGCTGAAATGGAGCGAAATCCTGCAAAAGAAATGATAGGTTTTGGTACATATAATCAGCTGCCCGGCACTTGGTCGGACGATAGTTCGCTGACTTTTTGCCTTGCTGAATCTTTAGTGAGTGGCTACGATTTATTGGACATTTCGACCAAATTTATTCAGTGGAAAGACAAAGCCTACTGGACAGCCCGCAATAATCTTTTTGATATTGGTATTACGACTTCAAGAGCTATCACAAGGCTTAAACGCATCATTGAAGCAAAGGATTTTGACCAACTCACCCAACAAAAATACGGTGGTGATGAGTACGACAATGGCAATGGTTCACTGATGCGAATAATGCCTTTATTATTCTATATCAAAGGAAAACCCATTAAAGAACAATTTGATATTATTTGGGATGTTTCCGCATTGACGCACAGACATATACGTGCAGCAATGAGTTGTTTGATTTACCTCAAATTGGCGGAATTTTTATTGGAAGGAATGGACAAAGAAACTGCCTACGCCAAGATGCGCGACACCATTAAAGACTTTTGGAAGTCGATAGATTTTGCGATGGAGGAAAGAACACATTTTCAAAAAATCATTGAACATGACATCCGCGATACACCACAAAACGACTTAAAATCAGGCGGTTATGTGATTGAGGTTTTGGAATCTTCTATCTGGTTTTTTATGCAAAAAGATACTTACGAAAACACGATTTTATCCATTATCAATTTGGGACACGATACGGATACTTCGGCGGCTATTGCAGGCGGCTTGGCGGGATTATATTATGGTGCGGATAATATTCCTGAGTTTTGGATAGTTTCATTGGCGAGAATGGAGGATATTATCGAACTCGGTAATCGACTTTATGAGAAGTATGTTTAATGAGTAAAATTATCAAAAATCACTCACAAACCATAGAAAACCATGCTTTTACACTTAAAATACACATTCTATATTTTATGCACTTTCTTATTATTCAATAATTGTGCTTCCGACCCGCCTTCTGTTTATGACGAATACGATCCACTGATATGGTCGGCTATGGTTTCGCTCAAAGACAGGCTAAATAGCAAGGCACTCGCTAAATTTCAAGAAGCATTTGAGGTACTGCCACACGACAATGCTAAGGATTTATTTTATGCTGCGGAGGCTGCTTTGAAAGCAGGGAAAAACGATGTGGCAAAGGAATTTATCAAAACCGCTTTCATTACGCACAATCCTGACAGCACTTATTATGTCAGTTTTTTTGCGCCTTTCAAAGGAGAAAAAATATTTGATGAGCTGGCAGCAGAACGCACTCAATTGCGTGAGGCGTACTACGCTAATTTACCTTATCCTAAACAAGTGCTTGATGATATTGAGAAAATGCAGAACAGCAGTCGCGAATTTATCAGTACAGCACACAAGCGTAAAACGGATTCAATTAACCTGAGTCAGCTTACAGCCATCACCCGTAAATATGGCTGGATTGACAAGGCACATTTCATCGCTTTGAGCTATAAACTTACAGGTGGTGAGGATAACGAGGTTTGGAATAATTTAAAGTCTATCATTGATGACGAAATAAAAAAAGGTAAACTCAGGAAAAGTTTTTGGACCCTTTTGGATGATGTACAGCAAATACAAAAGAACCAAAAACAGATTTATGGAACAAGTCAAAATTGGGATGAATATCCTATCATGAACCTCAAAAAAGTAGATAAACGACGAGCGAAAATCGGACTACCTCCACTATGGTATCTATATAAGGTGCATGGACACGAACTGCCCGAAGGCTATACCGCCGCAAATGATGATTTTTTAAAGTCACTTCAAGAAAAATAATATTGTATTTGAAATCTGACTGCAAGATCAATTATACATAATCATCAAAATTTTTGGCATATTTAGAAAAGCGGTTGACACTTTAGATAGACAAAAAATAATATATCCC
>CALIZI010000262.1 GCA_938028705.1 uncultured Saprospiraceae bacterium
GGTGCTTCGTTCTGAATTTGACCTAAAACTTGTCAGACATTTTGAAAATGTCAGACAAGTTTTAGGTCAAATTCAGCGCAGATTTCCTATTTCAAACAAAGACGCATTCTTATTTTTTTAAATTTAACATTGTCAAGCTAATATCCTGTTTTCTCTTGAGCGATTATTAACACTTATTTGAAGGTAGCCCAAGCATACTTTTACGCTCGGGCTACGACTCGCGTAAGTTAAACTTTAATATTTTACTTAGGCACTTAGTAATTTTTTGAAACCAACATGTTGTCGATAAATTTGCAATGTTGGTTATCCCTCCGAAGGAGGCTTAAATTTAAATTTGAGTTTAAACTTGTTCTTAAACTTAAACTTAAACTTAAACTTTACTTAGGTACTCTTGATGAAATACCATTATTATCAAACCATAATGATTTATCTTGTCCATTTACATCTCCATCCAGATTGAAGTCGGGTGAAAGATAGTGGTCGAACACACCGTTGTTCTCAAACCATATTGTCTTATCTGAACCATTGACATCAAAACTGGGAAAGTCGCTTTGGTTAGCATCACCTGCAAACATGACCCATTCACCCGTAGGTAGTTGCTTTTGCCCAAAGCTAGTAGCATCATTATAGGTATCTCCACGTCTGAAATCATATGCGAGTACATTATTTCGGGCTGTGACAGGTGTAGGAGACATGATACCGACATGGTTGCGATGTTCAATAACTACATAAAGCGGTACATCGTCAGTCGGTAGGGCGCATCGGTCAGGAAAGCTGATTCTGCCGTCTTTATCAAGCAGAGCCGCTGTTCTCGCCACCTCAGTATTTTTAGCTATTCCGGTACGGAAAGAGACTAAGACCCAGTCGGTTTCTTTACTCGTGTAATTGGTATCACCCCAATTGCCCCCCTCTGTACCGCTATAATTCCAAGGCGCACTGTGGTAAGGATGCCCTGCGGGAGTAGGCATGGCAAGCTGACTAATAGGTGTTTGTCCGGGCAATAGACCGCGTTCGTGGAGTGTGTTGGTCATTTGTTGGGTAGCCGGGTTGTAGTTGCCTTCCAGTATAGCATGGAGTTCAGTATTTACAGGAGTCTGCGGACAATCTGCACAGTAGCTATAAGTTGCTCCATCTACTCTTACAGCACTGGTGCCAATATCTTGAATAATCAATTCAGGATAACCGGTTTTGTTAGGAATGCAAAATTGCTGCATTTCGTTAGTGTCGTTGCCTGTAGGATTAGCGAAATTGTATGTATCACCGTCCAAAACGAACTTGATTGCACCATATATATGTTCAAAACCCGCACTAACACATATCTCACTACCTGCCGTAATATCAGGAAAACTTAGGGTGAGTATATCGTTTTCTCCTGATATAACAGCGAGACTGCCATCAAGAGGACCAGCTGCCCCCGCAGCATTCCCAACACCAGCATCCGAATGATACTCTGCATTACCGGTCATAGAATCATAGTTGCAATCGCAAGCCGGTGTTGCAAATTTGGGATCGGCTTGGCTACATGGACAGTAATCGTAGCTGGTACCATCTATTATTGCCAATCCGCTAATATCAGTTCTATCCTCAATGATAAGTGTCTGTTTTCCTGCACGCATTGTTTTGATGCAAATTTCTTGTAGCTGATAATCAGGCAATTGAGCAACATTAGTGAAGCTGTATGAATTATTATTCAAGCTTAGTTTGATACCAGATTCAAGGGTGTTAAAACCCAAGGTGATACAGATTTCTTCTTTGGCAGGCAAATATGGATAATCAATTTGGATAGTATCCAGCCATCCCATAGATCCGGTCAAATATCCATTGGGAAGTCCACCCGCATTAAGTGCCCTCGATACACCTCTGTTGCGGATGTAGTGACCACTAGATTTGAGCATCGTGTCGGGGCAATTGCAGGCAGCAGTTTTGAGCCAGCCTTCATCGTCCAGGCAAGGTACAAAATCATCCAGATCGTCAAAGGCAATCACACCATCGCTGTCACAGTCATTACTGGCAGGTGCTATCCATGCAGCAGGTTCTAAGCCGTCAATGATGCCATCGGCTGTGCATGGATTGTCGGGAGCGAGGTCTTCATCGTCACAAACACCATCGCGGTCTGCATCCGCTTTGGGTTGCCCCATACAATCGCAGGCGGTTGTCCATACATCATTTTCTGTACAAAATAGTCCGTCGTCGCAAGGTGTACCAATTAATTGATTGTCAAATCCGGGGCAGTTGTCAATATCATCACAAACACCATCGTTGTCGATATCGGATGCGTTGGTGAAGCAATGGCAATCTTCGGGTGCGCCTGCATCTATCCATGTTTGGATGAGTGTAATCTCGTCTTGGTCTATCAGTCCGCCTGTACGTTGGTTCATGGAGGGTGTACCGATAGGCGTACCACATCCTGCATAGCCGTCTATCATGATGATATTGGTAAGTGTGGTACCGGAAAGGATATTAGTACCGCATTTGTTACCACCTTGAATGGCATTATCATAAGTTTGGAGATTGAGACCGCCGAGCGAAAGGTCGCCATGACAATTCAGACAACCATTGTCTCTGAATATAGCACCTACTTCTTCCCAGCCCAATAAGCCGTCGTCACAATTGTCGCCGATATTATCCACATAACCCATCGGTTGGGTACAGGCTTGAATGTTATTATCCGGGTCGCCGAGTCCGTCATTATCAAGGTCGGCGTACCAAGTCATCATTCCCGGTCCGTTGCATACACCACATTCATCAATTACACCATAGCAAGCATTCGGATTGATTTTGAATTGTGCTTCGGCAATTGATGCACAATCACCATTGCCGTAGGTATCGAGGGCGGTGATGAGTATTTTTTTGATAAAAATTCCGCCGAAATTGGGACCTTCAAAGCCCGCATAGTCTGCCTGTTCATTGGCTTTTGGGAAGGGGAATGTGCCAAGATTCATCCAGGTATTACCATCTATAGAATAATCAATAATAGCGGTCTTGATACCTTCGTTGCTTTGTCCGGCGAGATTGGCATTCCAGAAGTGTGTACTGTCGATATTTTCCGCTTGGTGAAATTCGTATAATAGCCAGTGAGAATTGCCCCTAATTATATTCGGACTTTGAGAAGTATTGCAAGAAGTCCAACTTTTATTCCAGTAATTACCAGAATCAACGCAGACCTGTGCTATCGCCATATTAGCCATTATCGTGAAAGTAAATATCAAACAGATATACCTTATAATATACGAGGTCTTCATCTTTAATTGTTTTCTATCAAACTTATCTGGATAAATATTATTCATTTTTCTTTTTTATTAATGGTGGTTTCAAAATGTCTTTGAAGAGGTAAGTAACGAGTAAATAAGTTTCTTTCACTTTTTAAAAATGTAAAATGTAAAATGTACATCCCGATAGCTATCGGATATGCGTCAGTTTTAAATATATTCAACTTGTATTTACTTGATTAACAATAATTTACAAATAATACTGAAATTAGAACGGGAATTAAGGGAACTCGAAATAAATAAGCTACCCAAAATGCGATGTTATTTTTTGCTCAATCAAGGCGCGAAAATGTGAGTTTATCGGGATAAATGACCATTTTTGTAACGCAGAGTGAGCGAAAAAGAACGAGCAGTTTGGGTGGTTTATTTGTTGCGAGTTCCCTAATCTCCCCCTTTGGAGGGGGTTGGGGGGTGGAAAAACAGCCGAAAGTCCACCCCCCCAGCCCCCTCCAAAGGGGGAGATATATCATGCTTTCTTTTTCAATTTCTTTGTAAGTAATTATCATTATTTTATTTATTAAAAAATACTAAACCTGACGCTAATCCGATAGCTATCGGGATGTAAGTAGTAAGCATCAAATAATCGACATTTTTGAACGTGTCTTTTTTCGTCATACTTCAGCTATTTTTCCTCATGTAGCTCGGCTATAATCGTCAAAATGAGCTTCGTCTGACAAAAAAATACCCTGCTCAAAAAGTGTCGATTATTCAATGCTTACTACTTAGTACGTGTACAAAACATTTTTATTATTTTTATTTTTAATAAATTTAAAATCAATAAAATATAAGAAAATAACTTGGTCTTGCGTCCTACACCTTTTACATTTTGAATTTGATATTTTACATTTTACATTAATTTAAATTTAAATTTATAAAGAAACTTTTTTAACAATGTACTAAGTGTCTGGACTTTGGACATTTTGGAAATTAGGTAACTGGGAAATTCGGGTTTAAATCATAAGTAATTGATTATCAGTTATTTTATTTTTATTAAGGTAAAAAATATTCAATTAATTAAATTTTATAATTATTTGATAAAAAACAA
>CALIZI010000263.1 GCA_938028705.1 uncultured Saprospiraceae bacterium
ATTTATTCTATGGCTTCGATATCTATCTTCACTCCTGAATATATGTGTTTCATCTCCCATTGCCCCCTTTTCTCATTTGTATCTCCCATTGCCCCACACTGCGAACTCTGCGTTCTCTGCGCGACACACTTTTCTGAACACTCTCGTAAAGAGAAAGCCTGATTTTTTTCAAAGAAAAAAATCAGGCTTTTATACTTTCACATACTTTGTAACTCTCCACTCTCACACTCTCCACTCTCACACTCTCCACTCTCACACTCTCCACTCTCACACTCTCCACTCTCACACTCTCCACTCTCACTCACATCCCATATTTATCCAATAGATAAACCAAAGACGACATGGCGGCTGCGCCAAGTTCAAGTTCTCTTTTGTTGACTGCTTCAAAATTATCATTGGGCGCATGGTGATAATCGAAATATCGTTGAGAGTCGGGCTGCAAACCAAACAGCAAACCCATTTGTGGTTTCAGTCGTGTGACATCTGCACCGCTACCGCCGCTTGGTTTAATCGTCAGACCATAGGGCGAGAGTAGTTTATCCCATTCTTTTGCTTTTTTAATATGTGTTTTATAAACCGATTCGTGGGCTTCGGTGGTGAAGCCGCGAGGAGTAAAACCACCCCGGTCCGATTCAATGGCTGCGATGTGCTTTTCATCCTTCTCATTCGACCACTTAGCATAAGCCTTCGCGCCTGCCTGACCGTTTTCTTCATTCATAAACCAAACACAACGTAAAGTGCGTTGAGGTCTGATATCCAAGGTATTAAATGTATGAACAACATCCAATGCCTGTACGCAACCTGCACCGTCGTCGTGTGCGCCTTGATTCAAATCCCAAGAATCGAGATGCCCGCCGACAAGGATAATTTCGTCGGGAAAAGAGCTGCCTTTTATCTCTCCGACTACATTGTATGATAGCTTGTCGGGCATCCACTCGCAGGTCGTGCGAACATATACACGCACCGCTTCTTTCTCCAATAAAGCACTGAGCAGTTCCGCATCTTTTGTACTAATGGCTACTGCCGGAATCGCTTTACTTTTATCTTCAAAGACCGTTACGCCGCTGTGCGGCACATCATCCAGTCTGGTGGTCATGGAGCGCACAAGGGTAGCTACTGCACCTAATTCCATTGCCGTTGCAGGTCCGTAAACCCGCTGATCTACCGCACCGCCATAAGCCGAAAATGTACTGACTTGCAAGGGATCCATCGGACGATTATAAAATACTATCTTGCCGCGCACCTTTGCTGCACCCAAAGATTTCAGTTCATCCAGACTCTTCACTTCAATCACTTCACCTGCCACACCAAGTTTGCCCGAACTACCCGAACCGCCCAAAGCCACTGCATTCAAAGCCTGTGTACCAAGCATATTTGAAGCTACAATTTTCACGATTTCTTTGTCGCCACGCTCCCAATGCGGCACCATACAAGGCTGCAACCACACGCTGTCAAAACCCATTGTTTCAAATTTTGCTTTGCCATAATCTACCGCTGCCGCTGCGCCCGGCGAACCGCTGAGTCTGCCGCCGACCTTATTGCAAAGGTGGTCTAAAGTGTTGTAAGCTAATCCTTTAGTGAGTGATATATCATAAATTTCTCGTATTTTAAAAGCATCTTCATCATCTTGTGCGAAGATATAACAAGGAAGTAATAACAATAAAAACGGAAGTAAAATTATTTTTTTCATAATAATTTAATTTGGAAATTTAGAAAATTTTGGAATTTGGTCTCGGCTAAACCGAGAGGAATTTGAAAAACGATAGCGAAGCTACAAAAAATATTTATCTGTTTGCTCATAATGTAAAATTCAATTTTGTGAATCCTCCACTCCTTAATCAGATTGACTTATGAGAGGTTTTTTATTTGAAACATAAACTTATCTCACAGCAAAGCAATATCTAATATTTTCAGCCTCAACATTTAACCATGAACCAATGCTGCAAATATGACAAATCATTGAAATGCAGTATTTGTTTTTTTATTAAATTATTAAATAATAATTTCATGTATTAGTTTAATGTTTGAATTTAAAATTTTTTAAATCAGAAATTTAAATAGTAATTATTTTTTTAATAAATAAACAATTAATTTACATTTAAATATTTAAAAAATATTTTATATTTAATAAAAATAATATTAAAAAATAATTGACTGTTTATTGATTTACGCATTAATAAATGTTTTTATTTGACATATTAATCTCTGTCACAATTATCATCTTTTATAGATTATCCTTTCTATGTCTATTGTCGTTAAACTCGTGTATATGATTTCCCAGAATCATATTTTCCGACATATCTGAATTTTGGATAGCAGTCAATCAGGTAGTTAATTAATCATTTTATTTAATTGATAACAAGTTAGTAATGTATATATTATTTTAATAAATAAAATATATTATTTCAATAAAAACACATTAATTTGATAATCTGCTTTACTCACAACCAAAGTCCGGTGACTGATAGAATTAGACTTTGAACAAAGGAAATTGGGGAATTAGGAAATTCGGTAATCCCGATAACTATCGGGACTTTTTTAACTACTTATGAAAAACAATTAATTACATAATTTATGTTATTAATAAGATTTACTCAATTGATTATCAATGAGTTATGGTTTTAAACCGATTTTCCCTCTCGGCTCAGCCGAGACTAATTCCTATTTTGTCCAAAGTCCAATATAGGAGACATTATCATTCATTCAAAAAACAACTGTTACGCGCTTTTAATTCATCTTAAAAAAAGGCTTATGAAAAAGGTTAATTTACCATTTATTATTACATTCATTTTGGGGCTTTTGGTCCATACGGTCGGAAATTCGCAAGGCACTCCGACTTTTACGGGCAATGCTTCAAGTGATTTCATCAATACGGGAGGATACCTACACTTCAATGATTTTGTGTATGATGTTGGTTTGCCACCGGCTGCACCGGCGGGTACAGTAACCGGCTGGGATATGCAGACGGCATTTTTCTATTACGACCCTGATACGGATAATCTCTACGTAGGTGTTGATTTTGCCGGTATTTTTGGAGATGCTGATGGCAACGGCGACCCTTCAACCACCTCTACTTGGTTGAGCAGCTTGCAAGGAGTTGACCATCCCAATCTGGAAGATACAGAAGGCTTCATTTTGGCATTTGACAATGGCAATGATGGCACCAATGACGTATATATAGGTGTAGCTCGTATGGATGCAGTCACTGATTTTGGTATCTACGTATATACCTCTGACGAAAATGTATCGCCGGAGTTATTTCCCGTCACTTCTACCGGAGCAACCATGCTGCACACTTATAATCACAATGCGATTAATCCGGATTTGGAATTTATGGTAGAAGATATATCCAACTATGTGGATGACCTCTGCGGCGTAGATTTCAGCATCTTTGCGGGTAGCTACGAAGACGGACCAATCGGCGAAGACCAGATGGAAGGCAAACTTGAACTCTGTCTGCTACCTATCGAACTGGTCAGTATGCGCGTCAACGGTAAAGGCAGAAGCATGGAACTTGAATGGATAACATCAACAGAAAAAAATAATGATTATTTTGAAGTCCAACATGCTACAGATATCAACAGCACCTTCAAAACCATTGGTACGGTACAAGGTGGCGGCACTACACTTACGCAGACAGGTTATACATTTGTCCACGAAAATCCCGTAAGAGGCAATAACTACTACCGCCTCCGACAAGTGGATTTTGCAGGAAAAGAATGGCACTCATGGGTCGTCAACGAAACCTATGCAGGTGTTGATGGTACAGTCATAGACGTATATCCCAATCCCAATGAAGGACAATTCATGATTGGCTTACCCACAGTATCCACAGATACAGATGCCTTAATTCGTCTTATTGATACCAGAGGTGCTACCGTCATGGAGCTTAATACCTCCTTGAGCGGCGGACAGACCTCTTATCCCATAGACACCTATGGATTGCCCAAAGGAGTCTATCACGTATCATTGACATTGATGGACAATAGCGAGATGTACCACAAGAGCTTTATGATTCGCTGATTAAAAGAAATATTTTCCGGTAAATAACCAGGGAACAGCAGATGAGAAATACAGACACATTATAAAAATAGCGATTCATAAAAAATCCTTCGACTTTTGTCGGAGGATTTTTTTTTTCGATAATTCAGTTTTTTTTATTTTTAAAAAATGCCCTCATTTGGCATCCTCGCAAGATACGCTTTGCAGCATTCCACACCTAAGGATACGAAGTCAGTACCTTATCGTTTTCACATACTTTATTGGTTCATTACTCCCTCGCTAAATATGCGGATAGTCGAATTTTTCTCCCAATATACTCAAACAATTTAGCACTCACTACTCGCTACTTGTCACTCCAAATATAAAATCGAAAATTCATCATTTATTATTTATCATTAAAACCAAAAAAAATCTTATTTTTGCAGCTACAAGTTATTCATTTGTAGAATATTTTTACTATTTTGTCCGAATTAATTATAACTGATTTAGTTTATAGCTTAATTAGTTGATCGCTCAATTAGGTACAATCCATATTTTGCTATGCAAAATTCGACCTAATTCATTGATTACCTGATTAACCGCTCAACTAATCCACCGAACAGCATGTTTAAAAATCTGAAATCGCTTTTTATCGTAGAAGACGAAACGGCTAAAAAACCGAAACCGACTTCTACAAAAAAGAAACCTGTCAAAAAGGAAACTAAACCGACTGACAAAGCATCGGCTGAAAAGCCCGTTGCACCCAAGCCGACTCCAGCACCAAGAACAGGTACACAAGGGCAAGTGAATGAAAAATTTACGACAACCTTGCTCAAAGCGATTGAAGCCAATAATATTGACGGATTTGATTATATCGAATACAAGCAAGCCATAAAAGGAACGGACGGTATGGGCATGAGCGAAGAAATGCGCTACAAATCTGCCTTTGCCGTTGCCAAAACAATGGGCATCACCTCCGACTATTTGATAAAAACGGCGCAGGCATACTTGGGCGTATTGGAGAAGGAAGACCAGAAGTTCATGAGTACAGTCGAGCGTCAGATACAGCAGCACGTAGGGCAACGAAAAGACATGCTCGTAAAGCTCGAACAAGCCATTGAGCAAAAAACACAACAAATCGAACAACTCAAAAAAGAAATAGAAGAACACCAAAAATTATTAGAAAAAACAAAAGGAGAAGTTTCAGGTGTACAGGACAAAATCTTGACCACCAAAAACGACTTTACCGTCTCTTATCAACATATTCGCCAACAACTAGAAGATGATATATCAAAAATGAAACAATATCTGGTTAATGAATAATTGATAATCGGTCAATGTTTAAATGATAAAATGACAAATTCTTAGAATATGGAAATGCAAGATTTCAAACCCAAATCATTTTGGAAACGCCCTGAAGGGGTGACAGGAACTATATTTGCGGTAGGTATTGCTGCGGTAGTTGGTTATGGATTAATTAAAATTGTTCCGCTTCTTATTGGTGGGCTATTGAGTCTCCTTCAATTAGCACTATTACTCATAGCACTCGGAGCCATTATATATATGGTACTCGACCCAAAAATGCGTGCGCTTGTCAGCTACGGTTACAAAAGTGTCATGCGTTGGGTTACAGGGCTTTTCGTACAAATTGACCCGATTGGCATCCTTCAATCTTATGTCGATGACCTCAAATCGAACCTGCGTAAGATGAACAAGCAAATTGGTATCCTACGTGGTCAAATGCACAAATTGAAAGAGACCATTAATACCAATCAAAAGCAAATTAAGGCAAATCTCAACTTGGCGAGTCGCGCCAAACAGACCGACAAACGCGCTCAAATGGTCTTGAAATCACGCAAAGCCGGACGTTTGAAAGAATCCAATGTCCGCCTTGAAGATTTGTATAAAAAAATGGAGGTCTTGTATCGCGTCCTCACTCGTATGCACGAAAACTCCGAGATCATGCTCGAAGATGTCGTAGATCAAGTTGAGGTCAAAAAGCAAGAACGTTCTGCTATTCGTGCCAGTCATTCTGCCATGCAATCTGCCCGAAATATTATCGCCGGAAACAACGATAAGCGCGTCATGTTCGACATGGCACTCGAAGCCGTAGCCGACGATGTGAGCCAGAAAATCGGTGAAATGGAACGCTTCATGGACATGTCGTCCAACTTCATGGATTCCATTGATTTACAAAATGGCGTATTTGAAGAAGAAGGTTTGTCGATGCTCGAAAAATGGGAAAAAGAAGGCGAATCGCTTATTTTGGGCGACGAAAAAGATATGCTTTTATTAGAAGCCAATAACGAAGAAGTCGTACTCGACCTCGAAGCCGAACCACAGCGGGTCAAACAAAAAGACCATGCTAATCAGTACGATAATCTATTTGATTTTTAAATCATATAACCACCAAGTTCACAAAGAACATTAAGGTCGAACAAACGTGAAGAACACAAAAATATGCTTAGTGTTCTCTACATCTGTTCGACTTTTGTGTTCTTTGTGAACTTAGTGGTTCCATTCTATCAACTAATCAACCAGTCAACTAATAACTAATCAATCATGGCAAAACGATTAACAGCATTTTCAAAATTACTTATAGTCGCCGTTATTATAGGCGCGATAGTATTTGGTCTTGGTCAAGCCGGTATTCTCGATAAAATCATCAAAAAAGAAGGTGATAATAATATCAGCAATGTTGACACAGACCGTAATAATGACAGAAACACCAACACCACACCACGCAACAATACTGATAGAGGCGGAAGCAGAAGCGGTGATGTTATTAATGTAGGCGTAGTGACTTGGGGCGGATATGCCGGCGGACAATACTTCAACGAAGGCTTCAATCCCAACAGAAGTTCACGCTACAAAAAAGACTACGGCTTCGATGTCAACTTCAAAGTCCTCGACGATTTCGACGGCTCGCGCAAGGCATTTGACAACGACGAAGTGGACCTCCTGTGGTGTACCATTGATGCCTTTCCCACAGAGGCGGGAGTCCGAAAAGGCAACCCTCAAATCGTCTTTCAAGCCGATTGGTCGCGTGGTGGCGATGCCATCGTCGTAGAGCGTGGTATCCGCAGCGTAGCCGATTTGCGTGGTAAAAAAGTTGCCGTAGCTACGATGACTCCCTCGCACTCTTTCCTCATGTGGTTGCTCGAAGCGGGTGGCATGACCATCAAAGATGTCAAACCGATTTACTTTTCCAATGCCATTGACGCAGCCGCTGCTTTCAAAAATCGCGAGGTTGCTGCAGCCGTTGTTTGGAGTCCTGACGACGAGGACTGTGTTCGTAAAGTACCCGGCGCAAAAATCCTCCAAAACACCCGCAGTGCCACCCACATCATCGCCGATGGATTCATGGCAAAAAAATCATTTATCGAAAATAACCGCACTCGCCTCCAACAACTCTACGAAGGTTGGATGAAAGGCGCAGCCGAAATCAACACCTCCGAAGGCAAGAAACGCAAAGCAGCAGGCATCCTTGCCGATGGCTTGAACATCCCCGAAGCCGATGCCCTCGCAGCCATCAACAATGTCCGCCTGACCACACATGGCGACAATCTCGACTTCTTCGGACTCAACACCAACTACAACGGTGTCACTGCCGAAGACCTCTACAACAAAACCAAGAAAAAGTACGTCGCACTTGGCAAAGACTTCGCCGAAGCTGCCAACTCTGCTCCCTCATGGCGATTGGTTGCCAACCCCACTGCCGTCAGAGGAACGGATTTGAGTGGCAAAACTCACTTGGCTGAGTCCATCAAATTCAACAAAGTCACCAAAGACAAAGAAACTGCACCTGCCATTGCCACCAAAGCTGCAAGTATCAGTTTCCGCACAGGCGAGTTCCAACTCGACGAAAATGCCAAGCGCATCATTGACCTCGAATTTGCCGATATTGCCAGAACATTTGCGGGCGCACGCATTCGCATCGAAGGCAATACCGACAAAACAGGCAATTACGCCAGCAACGTCGTACTCTCCAAAAAACGCGCACAGGCAGTCGCCGACTACCTACGCACCACCTACAATATGGACCCCAATCGTTTCATCGTAGTAGGCAACGGACCCGACAAGCCCCTTTGCAATCAAGACACCCCCTCATGCCTCAGCAAAAACCGCAGAACCGACTTCGAGCTAGTCGGTGCCTAGTACAGGCGATTTCAATCGCCCTGTCATACACTATACCCCGTTTACTAAACTTCAAAGAGTTTAGTAAACGTAAGTAAAGCACTGATATTTAGGTAGTTACAAACTTTGGTGATATACTTACGTTTACTAAACTCGAAAAGTTTAGTAAACGGAGTACATCATTTTTTGTTTACCTAAAGTGTCAACCAACCGTACTGACGACTTTAGCCGACCTGTGCGATTAAAATAGTAAGCGATGAAATTTCGCTTTATGTCGTTCAAGATGCGTTAGCATCGACCCCGTTTGTAGCAAAAACCCAAGCAAAACCTATGAAGGTGCGTAGCACCGACACCGTTAAATGTACAAACAGTGCCGCTCCTACGGAGCTTAGGAGATTTTGGGGAACATTTTGCTACAAACAGGGGCGGTACTATGTACCTTTTTGGTCAAGCTAATTTTAATCGCACAGGTTGGCTAAAGTCGTCGGTACGGGGCATTTCGCTATAATTGTTATTTTTTTAATTTTGATTTCAGCGAAACGTGAATAACAAATCCCAAATTCCGAAGAACAAGATTTTTGTTATTTGGAATTTGAGATTTGGAATTTGAAATTTGGGTAAAAAAATGGGCAGAAGTGTATGACTTCTGCCCGAAAAATATATTAAAGCAACAAAGCTATTTTTGGATAGTAAAGAGTGGAAAGTGTGAGAGTGGAGAGAATTTTCTCTCTCAACTCTATACTCTTTAAACTCTCAACTACGACCTATCTTTTTGTTACCACAACTTCTACACGACGGTTTTCAGCTGCCGCAGTGTTACTTGCATTAGCAGGTTTGTCAGAACCTAAACCTTGTACAGTTAAACGGTTGGCATTAATACCTGAACCTACCAATTTATTTTTAACAGCAGTAGCGCGTGCTAAAGAAAGTGCTTTATTTTTAGCGGCATCTCCGCGGCTGTCTGTGTGACCTTCGATGTTGATGTGTACTTTAGGGAAAGCTTTAAGTACTTTTGACATCTCGTTGACCTCTTTGACAGAGTTGGCATCCAAGTTGGCAGAACCTGTAGCAAAAGTCAGATTATCAAATGTAAAACGCTCGCCTACTTTAGTAGAACCGGTACCGAGGAAGCTAGTGAATTTATCACCGAAAGTACCTTCACGGAAGCTAACGTTACCACCACCGGGCAGTGTAAATGATTTAACACCGTCCACTACTTTAGAACCAAAACCTTTGACAGCACCACCAACAGCCGCTGCACCGTCTTTAACGCCGTCCACAGCACCTTTGGTGACATCTTTAGCACCATCAACTACACTTGAAGTCGTATTTTTCACACCGTCAAGAGCAGTATCTGCTGCACCACAGCCCATACGGCTCAATAAGAACAGTCCTATACCTCCAATCAACAACAAAGGAAGCAACCAACGCAGGAAGCTACCACCTTTCTTAGCTGCCCCTGTTGCTGCCGCAGCACCTGCTCCTGCTGCCGCAGTAGCTCTACCACCTACATTTGAAGCGGCATTGGCTACATTGCCCGCAGCGGCTTTAGCACCACCGAGCATGCTGCCCAATCCGAGTGTATCGCCCATACCCGAAGGCAAAGCTGCTTTTACATAATCAGCCTGTCCGCCGAGTAAGTTAGCCAAACCGGAAGCGTTCAAACCCTTAGATTTGACTTGCTTGCCGACAATACCCATCAAAATAGGCGCAGCCATACTCATCAATGAAGAAGCACCGCTTCTTTGTAAACCTGCAATAGAAGCAATTTTTCCGACCACAGAACCCAGTCCGTTACCGAAAAGACTACTCAAAATACCATCGCCTGCAGTAGTTGCTCTACGTGTAGCTTCGCCGCCACTGAACAGGCTATTCATATTGTCTAAAATGCCACCATCGTGACCGCCATCTTTAATCATATTGAACAGCTCACCTGCGCCGCTCTGTGTAGAAGATTTTTTCATTAATCCTCCAAGTAGTGTAGGCATAATGCCATCAAGTGCTTTGCCGGTAGCAGCACTGCTACCACCTATCATTTTGGCTGCATTGCCAATAACTGCACTGGAAAGTTGGTCTTTTACAAGACCTAATAAATTAATTGCCATGATTATTTTAAAAATTGGTTAGTTTGACTTCAAGCTGAATGCAACTTGAGTGAGTAAAATTAGTTGATGATTAATACGTAAATTGCTTTACAATTTACATTAGTTAAACAAATTACCTTTCTGACGAAAAATCATTGATAGGTAACGAATATATAAATTAAAGTTCTGACTTGACGACAAAATCAATCAGGTAGTTTTATTACGTCAAAGATAAAATACAGATTATCAATGGTTTCTGACCGCTTATTTAATATAAATTACAAAAAACAAATTCCAAATTCCAATGTGTATTCGCACCATTTTTGGAATTTGTTTTTGGAATTTGGAATTTACTCATGTATGTTTTTTTCTATAAATAAAAATAATTTTTCTAATATAAATCCAAATCCTGCCCAAAACAGCGCATAGTCGAGCCGAATATAGCCCATAATATGCCAACCTGTGGTGTATTCCCACGGGCATTGTCCGGTGAATATATCCAATAAAAATCCTGCACTAAACTCTATTGCATACACAAAAAGCACAAAAATCAATAGGCGAACAGGCAAAGATAAATGAGCTACTTTTGGGTAAATATTCAGAAATAATATAGGAATAAGCGCATAGATAAATGCCATCCAAACATAAGTATGCCCCATCAACCGGAGACTGCCTTCGCCACTAATAAAATCACTAATCGCGGTAAAAAACACTTCAGTTGTCATTCCAAAACACACGAAAAATAAGATATAAAATGCTAATTGTTTGCTCATGTCGCGAAGGTAAGCATATTTTGTAATAGTGCAAATAGGACGCTTATCGACAATAAGCTAATGAGGTAGCTCGTTTGAAAACTCACAACAATATTGAATTAAACGGAGTCTCTCCCCTACCCCTCAATCAAAAATATATACCATGACATCAAATCAATACTTCATACTTTTATTTATAGCCATTGGCTTATGCGCTTGTGCCAAGCAAAACCTCAGGAATGCCGAAAAATCTCTGAAAGGCAATTGGACAGTAACAGAGATTTATTCTGCCGACGGTGAACGTTTGACGGGTGGGATTGATATACAAAATGAGCAAACCGAAACAGGCGAACTCGGCGAATTTGTATTCAGTGAAAATGAGGTGGATTATAATTTTACACGTCTTGACAGCCTGTACAAAAGTAGCTCTACATGGACGCTTCAACGCGACAGAGTCAATCAGGGATTTGTGAGGGTAGAAGTCTATACACTCAATATAGATGAGTATGATTTTGTTTGCGAATTTGGCGACCAAACAAGCGATGCCGAAAAAAATGCCGATGAAGTTCGACTTATTTTTGAAACTAAAAATGTAGGTGCGTACTCCACTTTTCATCTAATGTTGGAGAAGGAGTGATTTGGTTTATCAGTTGAACAGGTAATCAGTGCAACCATTAAACAATATAGCAATGAATCAGTGAATCCATGAATTTTCCTATCTTGCGCCCATGAAATTTTTGGTCAAATTACTCCTTGTTATCGCGTTTTTTGTGATAGCTTATTTTATATATAAAAATTATTTTAATAAAAATATACAATTCAGCGAAGCTGAATATCACCTACACATTCCTACAGGCGCAGATGTAGCGCAAGTGGCTGATATATTGAAAAATGATGGTGTATTATTCGATAAAAAATCTTTCATTATGCGTGCCAAAAAGACGAATTATAAGCCTCGTGCGGGGAGATTTCAGTTGAAAAATGGCATGAATAATCGCGCATTGGTACGCCACCTCACTGAAAGTAAACAAAGCCCCGTCCAGCTCATCATTCATCATAAAAGAACCACCGAACAGGTTGCGGCTCACTTAGCAAAGACCTTTGAGGCTGATTCATTGGCATTTATAGAAACCCTTACGGATAAGGATTTTTTACATGAAATAGGTTACACTCCCAACAATATCATGGCTGCCATTATTCCGAATACATACCAATTTTTCTGGAATACATCGCCCAGAGATTTTTGTAAACGAATGATAGGAGAAAGCAAGCGTTTTTGGAACGATGACCGCTTACGAAAAGCCGCCAAGCTAGATTTAACGCCCATCGAAGTCATTATTTTGGCTTCGATAGTAGAAAGCGAGACGCGGAACGATAGTGAGAAAAGCCGCATTGCAGGTGTGTATCTCAATCGTCTCAACACGCCGGGATGGAAACTTCAATCTGACCCGACAGTAGTGTATGCTACCCGCACTTGGGGCATCAAACGCTTGCTTCACAAGCATTTAGAAATTAATTCACCTTATAATACGTATCGTTATGCAGGTTTACCGCCCGGACCAATTTGTATGCCTTCTATCCTGACGATTGACCGCACATTGGAAGCCGAAACACACGATTATATGTTCTTTTGCGCCAAGCCCGACAAGTCCGGTCATGCCTTTGCAAAAACGTATGAAGCGCACAAGGTGAATGCCAAGCGGTATCATCGGGCGAGGAGAATGAGGGGGGAGTGAAATGTAAAATGTAAAATGTAAAATAATAAATGTAAAATAATAAATGTGAAATGTAAAAATGTATAGTGTGATTTTTTGTAAAAAATATTTTATAAATAAAAATGTATTTGTGTTTAACATGGGGTATTTTTTCCGAATTTGGGCTAAAACTCGTCAGACATTTAAATATTGCTAGAAAAATATGATATCATCGGTGAATTTTGAAAATGTCAGACGAGTTTTAGCCTAAATTCAAGAGCAAAATGTCAACTATATTAAATAAAAATTGAACATGACATTGTCAAGGTAAAATGTAAAATGTGAAAGTGTATAGTGTGAAATTGTATAGTGCGATTTTTTTGTAAAAAATATTTTATAAATAAAAATATTTTCAAATAAAACATCTTATGCACTAACGATATTTACATTTTACCAATTAATACATATCAATAAAAAAAGGCATTCCAAGTGGAATACCTTTTTTACGTATAATTTATATTTAAAATATTTTATCATAATGCGCCACTGAGTATCATTGGTAAATAACTTGCTATGGCAATACCAAAAACAAGCATGAGAACTATTCCAACAATCGTAATAACGCCCATAATAAACCAATAACTTTTATTTTGGACAAATCCGTTTTCAAGTGCTGCTACACTATTACTTTCGGCATAGTTTCTAAAGCCTTCTCCTGCCTGAAGTAATTTCAAAGACACATAAAAAAACAAGCCTACAAATATTAAAAACGCAACCGAGCCACCAAGAATAGCCGACGACGGAATAGGTATAGGCATTTGTTCTGTAAGCGTATTGGCTCCGATAATCATACCAACAGCCCACAATGCCATTAAACCCGCAAAAATAAGATAGACTATTGCGATAAAGCGCATCCAATTGCCCGTACTTCGGAGATAGTTTTTTGATGTGCTAGTGATGTAGTTTTCATGGGTTTCTATATCTAAAGGTGTCATAATTAATAGTTTAGGATTGAAAAATAAATTACATACCGGAACCACTCATGCCCATTAATAAAGCAGCGAATATCCCAATTACTGCAAAAGCAATGATAATAATCGTAAGAATACCTGAAATCATCCAGTAAGTTTTGTAATGCTTTAGTGTATCTTCAAGTGTAGTGGCAGAACCGTCAAGTCCAAACTGTTTGATACCCTGTGCAGAGCGAAAAAGCAGCCAGTAAAAATAGCCCAGAAAAGCTGTCATAATAAGGGAGATGATGGCACTGCCAAATTCCCCTGATGCAAAACCTGTAAAAACACCTAATGCATTGAGAGCAACATAGATAAAGCCTAAAATAGCAAGGAACATCATCCATGGACGTGCGCCTAATAGGGCTGTTTTAGCCATCGGAGTAAGGTCTTGAGTACCTATTGCCTGGTCGTCTAATGGTTCCATAGTAGAAAATTTAAAGAAGGTTAATAAAAAAATAAATGTCTTAATGTGTGTCAAGACACTTGTTGTCACAGCAAATATACAAATGACTTTCAGATATACATAATGTTTTGAGGAAATATATGACGAAATCTTACATTTGCCGCACCGATTGGTAAATGCCCGCTTCGCTCAGGGCTTTTTTGGCAGCTTCGGTCACATCACCTGCAAAGCCTTTTTCGTAACGCGCATCGAGAACATAAGCTTTAATTTTGACATTGGTAGCCGGATAATTAGCAAAATGGTCAAAAAACAGAACCGAAACTGCTTTATCAATATTCAAATAACGAGAAGTAATGGCAGCTTCAAAAGCTATTTTACGCACCACTTCTGCGTCAATCCCAATTGGCATCCACAAGTCCACCACTACCATACAATCCAATGCACCGGAGTTGGCATTAGAGATGTGTTCGCTGATGATTTTGGAGTTTGGAATGGTCACGATACTGTCGTCAGACGTGTTGATGTCCGTATTTCGGATACCAATGCGGACGACTTCGCCATAGTTGCCATTAATATCAATCCGGTCGCCCACTTGAAACGGGCGGTCAAAAATAATCAGCAAGCCACCGAAGATATTTTTCACAATATCCTGTGCCGCAAAACCCAATGCCAATGCCGACGAACCCATCAATGCCCACAGCGTTTCGGGAGTCGGATTGAAGAGCGTCATCACGAGTACATATATCGTGATAACCCATAAAATCACATTTGTAATCGGCTGTAAACGAAGGATTCGCAGGCGATGTCGATTAAAACTATCAGCTAGTGAGCGGTACATCCAATTTGTGCCTTTGGTGGTCAACCACACAAAAATAGAGGCAATAATAATCGTCAAAATCTTTGCCGGAGAAATGATTTTTGTGGCTTTACTCAGGGCATCGTTCAAGTTGTCGCGCACTTCTCCGGGAACCTGCTCGGCTTTTTCAGCTACATTGGTAGTGTCATTTACCACATTTTTAACCTCCTTTTTCAAGCTATCTATCACTAACTCTAACGAATCATTCTGAGCCAATACCTGAAACGAACAACAAGTAAATATTAATAAAAAAATAAAATGTTTATTATTTATATTTATAAAATTTTTACATTTAAATAAATTTAAAAAATAATATTTATTTTCAATATTTTTAAAAAATAATATTTTATAAAATATTTTCATAATAATAATTTAGACTGTCAGTTCATGGTTGATAGTTCATGGTTCATGGTCGAACACGTCAGTACGTCAGCACGTCAGCACATCATTTAATATTCCGATTCAAACGTGCATGAATTTGTGCTTTTACGGCATTCAGATGTAGTAGGTTAATTTGGTACTCCGGTTCAAATTCGCCTTCATAATATTTGGCATAGAGCAGGTCATTTTCCATCAATTTTTCGAGTATCAGTTTGCTGCCTTTATTGGAGTTTCGCAATATGGCGTACAATTCCTGATTGGACAGTGAGGTGTGTTGCAAGATAGCTTCCAAGACAAACAACTCCTCCAAACTCAACTGACCGATAGGTTTGGGTTCGTAGGCTTTCACATACACGCGCTTCTCTTTGATGTAAGCCACCGAGCGTTTCCAAAACAACATTGCCTGTGAAATATTGCCGCCGGCAAAGGTATGAAGTTTATTGAAAAAATCATTTTTGAGCAATTCTTGTTTATTGGAAGCATCGGCACTTTTGAGTTGCTGTGCTAGTGTTCCCGACAAAGTGGCGGGCTTCAAATAGACACATTCGTAACCTTTATTTCGTTCTGTAATGACCTCTTCAATCAATTCTTTTTTGATAGGATTGAGGCGAATGACAGACAAAAAATTGGAGCCAAAACCAATCACTTGATTCAAGTAATAATAACTATATTGATTGATAGTAGCCACCCAAAAAATATCTTTTTTCGTAGCATGAATCAACAATAAAAAATCTTCTAACAGGTTGAATCCATGTATTTTACGCAAGAAAAGTCGCTCTATATTTTCAAAAATAATCACCTGCTCATTATCTTGCTTAGGTAAGGTATTGAGGTCTTTGAGTGTGCGGGCTTCGGGATAGTTAAGCCCTTTTTTGAGTTCTGTGACGAGTTCATCCGAAGTGCTGATATTGGACTTGTTTTCCAATATTTTTGCGTGGGGATAAATGTGCGTTCCGGCATTGAGTAGCGAGGTCATACCTGCGCCAAATTCGCCCACAATCAAGAGTGGACTACGCGAAATTTTCCAATTTTCGTAAGCACGTTGCATCATTGCCAACTCCTCATCGCGCCCCTGTAGTTGGTTGGCTTCTTGAAGTGGATGCAAGCGGAATCGTTGAAGGTAAGACTCCGGTATTTCGGCACGTTCTTCGACTTGTTCTATCACGCTTTTCTCTTCTTTTTCATCTGTAAAAAGAAAATCGTAAGATAGTTTGCCGTAGTGCAGGACAAAATCTTTTATCCGGTAAAATATATTTTTTATATCCAATTGATTCAGTGACTGGTAATTAGTTGATTCGTGATTGGTTTATTTGATTTTGGATTAACTGATAACTAATCACTAAATAAACTAATCACTATACTGACGGTCAAAGATAAGACAAGTATCTGTTTCAAATTGTGTTTTTGGTTATTTATCGGGCGGCATAGCGGCAAAAGACTGTCATTAATCAATTATTTTCATTAACTTTGGAGAAAATAACAGACCATGTCAGAGCAATTACTCAAGGTTGGTGATGATTCAAGTGTCAGTTCGACTCATTCTATTTCTAATGGGAACGGGAGTGGTATGCAAAATATTGAAAATGAAGTGATTGAGACGGATAAAGATACGGAAAAAGAAGACCTGTTGGAGGGTGGTGCTTTGTATCCTTATGATGTTGCAGAGAAAGATTTGGATATTAGAGAGGATTCGATGTCTGTTTATCATTTAATGAAAAAAAAGGAAAATGGGCAATTAATTATACCTGAATTTCAAAGAAATGATGTTTGGTTGCCGGAGCAAAAAAGCCAATTTATAGAATCTATTATATTATATTTCCCTATTCCACCACTTTATTTCAACAAAACCAAAAAAAGTAAATACATTGTTGTTGATGGTTTACAGAGGATTACAACACTCAATGAATTTATGAATAATGGTTTTGTATTAAAAGGGTTAAAGTCACTCCCTGAATTTAATGCAAAACATTTTTCGGAACTTCCTGAGAAGATTCGTGTTCGTATAGAAGACAGAAAATTAAATATTTTCAGTATAGCATCTTCTGTTCCTTTGGAGGTTGTTTATGATATTTTCAGTAGAATCAACACAGGAGGAACGCAACTTAACAGACAAGAGATTCGGAATTGTATTTTTATAGGAAAATCTACGCAGCTATTATCAAAACTTGCCAAAAAAGATTATTTCAAAACCGCTATCAATCATGGGATTTCTCCAAAAAGAATGAAAGACCAAGAAGCGATATTGAGATATTTAGCATTTAAAATAAACGGATATAAAAATTATGCAGGGAACATGAGTGCTTTTCTGGAAGATACCATGAAGCAGATTAACTCAATGAGTGATGAAGATATTAATTTGTTAGAAATTGATATTGAGCGTGTAATGAAGAAAACTACCCATTTTTTTGAAGAAAATAACTTTCGCTTACCAAGTAAAGGCGCGAGAATTAATATCGCATTAATGGAATCTGTATCTTATTTTTTCTCCAATAATAATGATAATTTTTTAAATAAAAATAAATTAAAAATAATAGAAAATTATAATTTATTGTTTAAAAATACAAAATATACAGACGCAATAAGTACATCCACAGGTAGCAAACAACGTGTCTATGACCGCTTCGATATTGCTACAAAAATATTAAGTAAAATCCACTAATGATAACCAAAATTATACTCAAAAACTTCAAGTGTTTTAAAGAAGAAACTACCTTTCCACTTACTCACTTCAACTTACTTACCGGAATTAACGGAAGGGGAAAATCTACACTACTTCAATCGCTTTTGGTGATGCACCAATCGGGATATACAGGCAAGATTGTTTTTAATGGTTCGCATGTAAATTTAGGGAGATTTGAGGATGTTAAAAATCATGATATGCCTAATTCTGCGCCTATTGTGATGGATTTTCATAGAGAGCAATCAAAGCTAGATTATCTTGGTTTTGAAAAGATTATAAGGGCAAAATATAATTGTACAGAGGATGCAGATGATAGGTCGGCATTTATCGAAGACATCCAAATTCAAAATTATATAGGAGGACTACACAGAACAAAAGATTATGTAAGTGAAGAGGCGCGTAGAGTATTTGCACAACTTTTTTCTCGGCTCCATTACATCTCCGCTGACAGAATGGGACCGCAAGAGTTCTATTTGAAAAATACATTATCTGATTTTGCACATGTAGGCGTAAAGGGAGAACATGTTGCTAACATTCTCTTGAAAAGGAAGGAAGATTCTGTAAGTGATAATTTACATGTTCAAAAAAGAAATAATGATGCAAAAGCAGATATTGCAGATGACTTGCTCACTCAAACAGGAGAATGGCTAAATTTTATATTTGAAGGTGCAAGTATTAAAGTGGAAGATACTCAAACTGCCTTAGTCAATCTTTTTTTTAATACCACCGGACGTTCACAGGACAAGCACAACAAACCTTCCAATGTCGGCTTCGGATTCAGCCATGCTTTACCCATTATTGTCGCAGGTTTACAGGCTTCTATTGGCGATATTCTAATCGTAGAAAACCCCGAAGCCCACCTACACCCACGCGCACAATCAAGACTCACAACCTTCCTCGCAAAAGTCGCTAAAACAGGCGTACAAGTATATATAGAGACACATTCTGACCATATTCTAAACGCTTCCAGAGTTGCCATTTTAGATGAAATTCTCACACCTGATGAATTAAATATCCTTTACTTCCAATCAGATAAAGAAGAGCAAGTCATCAAAATTCCCGTTGACAAAAACGGCGGTATAGATACATGGCCTGATGGTTTTTTCGACCAAACGAATAAAGATTACAAACGCCTATTTGGATTTTAATTATGGAAATCTTTATCAACGAACTCTCTTTGGAAGGGCAGTATTTCACCCAAGAACAGTTTGAGGATGCAATCAAACAGTTCATGGCTATGGCTGATACTTTGAAAAAAAATGTATCAGTTTTCAGTGAGGATAAACCCATCATATACCACCGTCCGGCAACCAGAGATAAAATATTTGCTGCCTGTTTGGACAAAATCGCCAATAAATCGCTGGAAGAGGCTTTTCGTAATGTCGTTTTCAATAGAATCAATCCCAGAAACTGGAAGGAAGAACAAGTACATTCAGAGGACGACACCTATTTCTATTTTGATAAAAATGAAGACATACAAGACGTAAGCGGAAAAACCCTCGCCGAAATTGCAGAAAGAAATCTACAAACCAAACAGACAAGACGACTTGCCCTCAACTTCATGGAATCACGCTACGATACTCCGCTGACTATCTGCAAAAATACAGAAGAAAATAAAGTAAGTGTAGATTGTGCAGATGATAAAACTGCGTTGGTGGATTGGTTGGGCGAGATTGAAACTCCCGCCACCGATTTTTTAAGAAATAAAGACCGTTTTACGCCAACTTCAAAGATAGCTCCAAAGGTAAAGACGAAAATTTACAGAGAAATTGACACAGGCTATTACTGGTACTTCGATAATTTTCATGCTGATGAATTTGAGGTCTGTGATAAAAACGGCAATCATATCGGCATAGCTGATTTAGAAGGAAATATTGACACTAACAAAGCCGTTAAAGGTAGAAGTATCAGCGATATATTATAATAAATTTTATTCATAAATTCACACCCAAATATGAAAATCTACATCACCTCTTTTTTCCTTTGTCTATTGGCAATCAACGCTTTTACACAAGACGCGACATTGGAAGAATACGTCAAGCGCGGCATCATTCTTCACGATGAAGGCAAGTACGACCAAGCCATCAAAGAATACAAAAAAGCCTTGAAAATTGACAAAAAATCTGCCCTTGTCAATTACGAAATAGCCTTTGCATACAGCCAACTCGGCGAGCATAAAACAGCATTGAAATATACCAACAAAGCCTTTAAAGGAAAAGGTGCTAACAAGATGCCTATGCTTTATGTCATCAAAGCAAATTTGTTGGACAATACAGGAAAAGCCAAACAAGCAATTAAGGTCTATAAAGAAGGCTTAAAATTGTTTCCCGACTTTCACAGTCTTTATTTCAATATGGGCATTACTTATGCCAATATGGGTATGGAAAATAAAGCAAAAAACGCTTTTATCAATGCCATTTCAAAGGAATTTGGTCATCCGTCGAGCCATTATCATTTAGGGCGAATTATGGAACATCAGGATAAAAAAATTCCGGCAATCATGTCCTATTATTTCTTCCTGATGCTCGAACCGGAGACTATTCGTGCTGACGAAATTTATGATAAATTATTAAATTTATTAATTTATAATAATAATGTATCTAAAAAGTCAAGTGGCGATATTGAGATTAATTTGTCAGATATGGAATTTGCAGCCATAGAGTTATTGCTTTCCGTAGATGCTGCCAACAAATTGACTAAAGATGAAAATTCTTCAGATGCAAAGGGCGAAGCGACTAAGGATAAAACGCCAAAAACAGATACCGAAAAACTCATTCAAAAAACGCAATTATTATTTTCAATGATGAAAGAAAAAGAGGAAAATAAGCAAGGGATTTGGTGGGATTTTTATGCACCATTTTACGCCAAAATGTCTGATTGTGAGATAATTGAGGCTTTTTGTTACCACATTGGTCAATCCAAAGGCGGCAATATTGCGCTATGGCTCGAAGGGCATGAGGAAGAAGTGACTGAATTTGTGGAATGTGTAAATAAATAATGATGAATGGTGAACGGTTAATGATTAATTTTTGTTTTTCGCTACGCGAAAAGTCATTAACCGTTCACCATTAATCATTAACCATTATAAAAAAATGAATATTTTAAAATTAAGTTGGAAAAATATAACTGCCAAACCGCTTGCCACTTTGCTAAGTTTGATTTTATTGGCTTTGGGCGTGGGGCTGATTTCATTTTTATTACTGTTGAATCAACAAACGACAGAAAAATTTGAGCGCAATCAAGGTGGTGTGGATTTGGTCTTGGGCGCAAAGGGAAGTCCTTTGCAACTGATACTATCGAGCATTTATCACATTGATAATCCGAATGGAAATATTCCGTTGAAGTCCGTCAAACCTTTTATGAATCCCAAACATCCCTTGATAAAAAAAGCTATTCCGCTGGCATTGGGCGACAGCTATAAGACCTATCGAATCGTTGGTACAAATCACGATTATATGGATGTTTATGGAGGTGAAATAGCCAACGGACGTTTGTGGGACGGCGATTTTGAGGTCGTCATTGGCGCAAAAGTAGCGGAGATGACAGGGCTGAAATTTGGCGATACATTTCATAGCGCACATGGCTTGGGTGAAGCCATTTCGCACCACGACGAACACGATTTTCGCGTAGCGGGCATCTTCAAAAAAAGCAATACCGTACTCGACCAACTTATCCTTACCGACATGCGAAACGTCTGGCTCTCCCACGCCTCACACGACGAGGAAGGACACAGCCACGACCTCGTCGAAGAAGAGCAAGACATCACTTCGCTACTCGTTTTTTACCGCAACAAAACCGACCTTCGCGCACTCAATTTCCCGCGTGGCATCAACAAAAATACCGATATACTTGCCGCCAACCCTGCCTACGAATCTTCTCGTTTGCTTGAAATGATGGGTATTGCAGAACGCGCCCTTCGCTTCCTCGCTTTTGCGATTGTGTTTGTATCGGCATTGAGTGTTTTTATTTCTTTATACAAATCGTTGAAAGACAGAAAGTACGAACTCGCTATCATGCGTGTCATGGGCAGTTCGCGTAGCAAATTGTTTGGTTTGATTACGCTTGAAGGTGTTTTATTGGCATTGGTCGGAGGGCTTTTGGGTATCGTACTCGCACATGTTGGGATGTCTGTCTTGGCACGTTATATGCAAGATGAGTATCAGTATAGTTTTACAGGTTGGCAGTTTCTTCCTGAAGAATTATTGCTGATTATCGGTGCTTTAGTGATTGGTTTTTTGGCAGCAATTATCCCCGCCATGCAAGCATCGAACACTGATATTTCGACAACCTTATCATAATGCGATAATGCTTAAATGTGTTAATGCGACAATGATAAATGGATAAATTTTATACTTTATTTTTATTTAAAATATAATATTTTTAAAAAATACTAACAAAATGAAATATATTATCGTATTCATTACAGCTCTTTTTTTTACGATAAATGCCTACGCACAACAGCAAGGCAGTGCATGGAAAACCCTTTCTATGGTTACCTTCAAAATGGAGTTTGATGAGTTTATGGCTATGGATGTACAAAAGCCGATTTATACCCAACATGTCATGGATTTATCGGGCGAAGAAATTACGGTAAAAGGTTATATCATTCCATTGAAAGGCGAGAAAGCGCAAAGCCATTTTATGTTTTCTGCCTATCCGTACAAGATGTGTTTTTTCTGTGGCAATGCAGGACCTGAAACGGTTTTACAAGCCTTCACCAAAGACAAAGTGAAAGTGCCTTATACCTCAAAAGCGATTACCATTAAAGGTAAATTATCACTCAATCATGGAGATGTAAATGAGCTGATGTACACCTTGACGAATGTGGTTGTGGTGGAGTAATTTTGTGATTTATTTTCATTTAAAACTCAACTTTTGCATTAAAAATATTTGAAAAGTATTTATATTTTAATTTTAAAATAATTATAAATTTAAAAAATGTTTATTAAAAATTATTTTAATTTTATTAAAATATATTAATCCGTATTTTATACATAATATAAAATTAAAATGTGCTATTTTTAAAATGAAAAACAATATTCAAGAATCCGTTTACTAAACTCCTTGAAGTTTAGTAAACAGGGTAAGTAGGAGATTACACTTATAGCACTACCTTATTTTTAACACCAAAAAAATATTCATACCAACCATTTTTCAAATCATCACGTTATTGATAGTGAAATTAGTGAAAACCCATTAAACGTTATGTATAGAAATTTTGTCATCGCGTGCACGCACAACATTTTTTCAAACATAATCTATTATTAATTTATTATCAAAAAGATAAATAACACTAAAATTTAGATTTATGAAAAATATGAATTTCATGCTACTCATGCTAGTAGCCGTCACGCTATTAAGTACGAATACAATAACAGCACAAATTACCGATTATCCGCCCAATAACGAACCCGGAAAATGTTATGCCAAATGCCTGATTGCTGACCAATATGAGACGGTCACAGAACAGGTACTTGTCAAAGATGCGACTTATCGTACAGAGACGCTTCCGGCAACTTATGAAACCGTAGAGGAAACTTATGAAATCAAACCCGCTACGACTCGCATTGAAGTAGTACCCGAATCTCGTGAAACCATTACTGAAGAATACGAAATAGAACCGGCAAGTACCCGCCTTGAGGTCGTTCCGGCTGAGTATGAAACTATACAGGAAAAAGTGGAAGTAGCAGCAGCCACAACGAAGGTGGAATGCCTACCTATGGTATATAAAAGTGAGTCGGAGCAGATAGAAGTCTCTCCTGCAAATACAAAATGGGTGAGGCGCAAGGCAGACAGGAATTGCTTGTCGGCTGACCCCAACGACTGTCTGGTTTGGTGCCTGACAGAAGTACCTGCAAAAACCGAATTGGTCACACGCCGTATTCCCAATTGTCCCGCAGGCTCTACCATAAATGGAGACCGGTGTTGTAGCGTAAAAGATGTACCTGCACAATACAACACGATTACGAAAAGAATATTGAAGACACCCGCGAGTGTACGCGAAGTGCATATACCCGCCAAAATGGGAACATTGACTCGAAAAGTGATTAAAGAACCGAGTAGAACACGCGAAATTGAAGTATCGGCAGAATACGGAACACGTACCCGAAAAGTCATGAAAAATTCGGGGTCTGTAAGGCAAATCGAAATTCCGGCGGAGTACAAAACAGTAACTAAACAAGTGCTGGTACGAGAGGGCGGCTTTACGGAATGGCGAGAGGTGGTTTGTGGCAACACAATTACTGCCGCTACCGTTCAGAGCGTACAAGATGCTTTAAGAAGTCGTGGCTATGACCCCGGACCGACGGATAATGTCATGGGCAAACGGACGAAAGCCGCTTTGGTGAAGTTTCAAAAAGATAACGGACTGCCAATTGGTCATCTTGACTTTGAAACACTGAAGGCTTTGGGGCTGGATTATTAGATGAAATTTTAATATAAAATGTAAAATAATAAATGTAAAATGTAAAAGTATCCGTAGTACGAGTATAAAGTATATTTATATTTTTTTATTTTATAAAAAACTTAAAATCAATTAAATACTAAATAAATGAGTGTATCCTACGTCATGTGACTTTTACATTTTATATTTATTATTTTACATTTTAGATTAAAAAAAATAATGTATATTATTAACTTCACTATAAATATAAACGATGAAAAAACTATTATTTATCTTTGCCCTTTTATGTTTTTCTTTTAATACAGTATCGGCTCAAACTGAGGTAAGAACAGTACCCGAAAAACCCGGCGAAACCATACCCGAACTTTATGGATTTTGGAGAGTGCTTTGTATTGATGACGGTAAAAACAAGATTAGACAACCTAAACAAATCGCTCAATCCGGCATACTATTCTCAAAATTGAATGAACACAAAACCGGAGTAGGCAGCGTCTCTTTTAATGTAGGTTGTACCTCTGTAAGAGGACTTTGGTTCAGGCATCATGGCAATGGCGATATAGAAATGCCCACAGGAATAACAGAAACGTATGATGTATTATGCCCTGAATACAACCACGAGATACGTAAATTAATACCTAAATTGATTGACCGATTTCATGTCCGTTTTATTCAAAATAACAAAATGATTATAAAGAACGACTCTATTGAAGTAAGGTTGAAGCGTGTAGAACAATGAACTATGAACTATGAACCATGAACCATGAACTATGAACCATGAACCATGAACTATGAGACTCATTAACTATCGTAAAGAAACTTCTGAAAGAAGTGATGCCTTGAATTGGGTAAAGGAGGTCTTGGAAAAAGAGACCCCTTATTTTTACGCTAGTATAGAAGGTTGTAATCAAAATACGGAGAATGTCGTTACACATTTGATGGAACGGGCAAGGGTAGATGCAGTGGAAGGCACAACCAAAAAATCGGATGTTTTGCAACAAATTACCGCCTTAGAAGGTGCAGATAATTTACAACGTAAAATCAACTTCGCAGCATTATTCGGATTGCCTTTGTCTTACGTTTTATATTGTGATGAAAAAGAACATGTGTTTCTTTTTTATATTCATAATGTAGAAAAATTAGAATTTGTACAACATTATACAAGTTACAAGGCATTCGCAGATTGGATAGCTGAAATCAAAGGTTGGACATCTACCAAACCTTTCAGAGAACGACAGGATTTACCGTATTTCGATAAACAACTTCGCCGATACCGCACACCTTGGCCCACCAATATAGATTGCTTTTTTACGGATAAAAACAATCGCCCGATAGGTATTATTGAATATCAGAATGCGAAAAAGACGAGTGTTTTAAAACATTCAAATAACGACCACTTTCAATGCAAATTATCTTATACATCAGGAACTTATACCAAATACTCTGATGATATAAGACGCTGGACTTCACAGGAAATTTTGAGGGTACAATCGGGTTTGCGCTTGTTGATTATTACTTGGTCACAGGCGGAAGATGATGTGCAAATTAAAGAATTGGACTTGGTGGCGATACCCTATTTTCCCGCTACAAAGGGCAAACCGGATTGGCAACAAATGTCGGCATACAAAGCGGCTTTGAACAAATATGTCCGCTCAAACAGACTAAAACAGGAAGAAGACAAGATTGCTCAACAGTACAAAACCTATTATTTGTATAAAGAAAATAACAAGATGACCTACAAGGTCAACGCTCCCCTCTTGTCTTATGCCGACAAAACATTTCCGTCCTTATATTATTCATTCCAACAACATATTGAAGGCAACAGAACAGCAGTGGCAGATGTATTTAAGAAGTTGATGGATAAAGGAAATTTTTGAAAGTAGTGGAAAAGTTGTATCTTGAAAAAAATAACATGTCATTTCAGAGCTTGGATAGAAAAATTGGAACGGTTATCGCAAATAAGTTGATATAGACAACCTATTCATATTTCCCTCAAATTACAAATCAATAAAGATGAAAAGAATAACAATATTAATCGCCCTAATCATCGTCTCAATCACCCTATTTGCCCAAGAAGAAAAAGCACAAAAAAAAGAAAATACATGGAAGACCCTTTCCAAAATCACCTTCAAACAAGAGTATGATGAATTGATGGGCTTCGACATCGACGTGCCTGTATTCAGCCAAGTAGTCAAAGATTTGGAAGGGCAGGAAGTAGAAGTTGAGGGCTACATCATTCCGGTAGAGGGCTACAAGCAACAAAGCAATTTTGTATTTTCTGCCTATCCTTATAATATGTGCTTCTTCTGCGGCGGTGCCGGACCGGAAACCGTCATGGAAGTCAACTCCGATGACCCAAAAATTACTTACACTTCTAAACCTATTATCATAAAAGGTGTTCTAAAACTAAATTCGGGAGACATCAATAAATTAATGTACACACTCAATGACGCAATATTGGTGAGTACGAAGAAATAATATTTGAGCAAATTCCAAAAAACAAATTCCAAATTCCAATAAAGTTTGAGGGCGACAAACCTAAAATTGGTATTTGAAATTTGTTTTTTGGGATTTTTCAAGTTTTCCACAACTTGAATTAATTGGTTGTTTTGGTTGTAAGATTGTTTGATTGTTAGTATTTTTGGCGATAAAACGGACAATTAATTCACAAGCAGTCATGCGATTTTACAATATCCATACAGATGTCTCAACCTGAGAATCCCCAATATCAATTACCACCAAAGGTCATTGCCGACCTCATAGATGCACCGCCTGTTCCGGCGGTCAGCATACACTCCCTTAGTCGTAAGACTTTATTTTTACACCGACCCAATTTGCCTTCTATTGATGAGGTTGCCGTACCCGAATTACGCTTGGCAGGTGTACGCATCAATCCGCGTACCAATGGCAATAGTCGTGTATTTTATTTCAATAAAATTTTTGTACAGGAAAACGGCAAACAACTCAAAGTCAAAGGCATTCCGGCACGTGCAAAAATCCAAAATATCACTTGGTCACCCGATGGAGAACGCATTGCCTTCACCATTACACGAGCGCGAAATATGGAATTGTGGATAGCGGAAGGTACGCCTTTTACTGCCCGAAAACTCGCCGGAGTGGTGGTCAATGATACACTTGGCAGTCGTCCTTTTACATGGCTTTCCGATAATAAAACGATAATTTGTAAGACCGTACCCGCAGACCGTGGCAAAACACCCGTTGCGCCGCTTATTCCACAAGGACCTGTCATTCAAGAAAATACAGATAAAAAAACCGCACATCGCACTTATCAGGATGTTCTGAAAAATGAACACGATGCAGCACTCTTTGAGCATTACACCCGTAGTCAACTGATCCGTATCCATGTAGCTACCGGACGCTACCGCAAGCTGGGCAAACCTACCATTATATCCGCATTTTCTTCCTCACCCAATGGTCAATATATACGTATTACGCAAGTACATCGTCCGTTTTCGTATGTTGTACCATATTCGCGTTTTGCCAAGCGGATAGAACTGTGGAATCGCGATGGAAAACGCATTAAAACTATCGCCGAAATACCCATCTCCGACGATACTCCACAGGGTTTCGATGCAGTGCGCGAAGGACCGCGGGGCTTCTCTTGGCGCAGTGACCAAGCCGCTACACTTTATTGGGTAGAAGCCCAAGACGGTGGCGACCCGCGCCGCAAAGCAAAGGTCAGAGACCAAGCCTTTTTTCTGGAAGCACCATTCGATGGTGAGCCGCAAAAAAGCATTGCTACCACTTTCCGATTCAACAAATTTGAGTGGGCAACGGGAGACCTCGCTATCGTAGAAGAATGGCAATGGCAAGACCGCCGGATTGTCACTTCCTCCTTTGTACCCGATGCACCGGAGAAAGGTAAAAAAACCTTATTTGACCGATCGTGGGAAGATAGATACAATAATCCGGGCAACTTCCAACATTACCCGAATGAGTACGGACGCAATGTATTGATGCGAAATAAAAAAGGTAAATTGTTCTTAATGGGAGAAGGGGCTTCGCCCGAAGGCAACCGACCTTTTGTGGATTTATTTGATGTAAAAAAACGAAAAACAAAACGATTATGGCAGTCAGAAGCTCCGTATTACGAAATACCGGTTAAGATTTTGGACCCCAACAAGCAGGTGGTCATTACCAGCCGCGAATCAAAGAACGAACCCGCAAATTATTTTATTAAATATTTAAAAAAACAAAAAGAAGAACAAGTATCCAACTTTCCGCACCCCTACCCTCACCTCAAAAAGGTAACGGCAAACCTACTCGAATACAAAAGAAAAGACGGTGTAAAACTCCGCGCAAAACTTTACTTACCTGTTGATTATAATAAAAAGAAAGACGGTCCGCTACCGGCTTTATTTTGGGCATACCCGCGCGAATACAAAAGCGCAGAAGCAGCCGGACAAATGCAGGATTCACCACATCGGTTTACGAGATTGTATGCTCACTCGCCCCTGTATTGGGTAACACAAGGCTATGCAGTGGTCGAAGGTTTTGGGATGCCGATAGTGGGAGAAGGCGATATCGAACCCAACGAAAAATTCATCGAGCAACTCCACGCCAATGCCCAAGCCGCTGTCAAAAAAGTAACGAAAATGGGTATTGCCGACCCTAAGCGTATTGCCGTTGGCGGACATTCCTACGGCGCATTTATGACGGCTAACCTGTTGGCACACACCAACTTATTTGCTGCGGGTATTGCCCGTAGCGGCGCTTATAATCGTACACTAACGCCCTTTGGCTTCCAATCGGAAGAGCGCACTTTTTGGGAAGCGAAGGAGACTTATATCAGGATGTCGCCTTTCACCCACGCTGACAAAATCAACGCGCCCTTGCTCCTCATTCATGGCGAATCGGACAATAATTCAGGCACCTACCCTATGCAAAGTGAGCGTTTTTATAATGCCCTCAAAGGCTTAGGCAAAACGGTACGCCTCACCGTTCTGCCACACGAAAGTCATGGCTATCGCGCCCGCGAATCGGTGATGCACATGCTTTGGGAAATGACCGAATGGCTGGATAAATATGTGAAAGGTGATTAGTTTATCGCTTGAACCGATTAACTTGACAATCTCATGTTTTAAAAATAAAAATATATTTGTGTTTAACATGGGGTATTTTTTCCGAATTTGGGCTAAAACTCGTCTGACATTTTCAAAATTCACCGATGATATCATATTTTTCTAGCAATATTTAAATGTCTGACGAGTTTTAGCCCAAATTCAAGAGCAAAAT
>CALIZI010000264.1 GCA_938028705.1 uncultured Saprospiraceae bacterium
TACAAGTAGTTCCACCTCAATTAAATAAATTGCAAAGGAAAATCATTCAGTTATTGGGACTTTCTGAGGATTTGTATCTTAAAATTGAACCTGTAAGCAATATTGTAGAATCTGGATAAAATTTAACCGAAAGGGAAGTTATTTGATAGAAAATATAAATAATAGTTCAAGAGATAATGTACTTCTCAAGCTAAATGAATTAAGGGATTTGGTAGGCGAAGGAAAAATAAAAATAGCGATTGAGAATTTAAAGGAACGCTTTCCAATGAATAATGAAATAGTTCTACTACGGAGTAGATGGAACGATTTAAATAAAGAAATTAGACTAGATACTACTTCAAGAGATGAAACCGAAAGAGCTAAAAATAAGTTAAAATCATCTTTATTAAACTTGATAGATGAAATTATTGAAGAAGAAAACGAAAGCTAATAACAGTTCCCCCTACCGCACCACCACCTCATCCACAAAAATCCAGCACTTCCCCCCAGCCCCTTTATGATAAGCCGGACACACCCCCCGATTCTTCGCGACCACCTTCACGTACCGTGCTTTAGTGCGTGTTTTCACGCCATAATTTTTGATGATTGCGCCCTTCTCTTTTGGTGAAATATCGTTCAGCACCTTCCCTAGGGATTTAAACTTCTTGCCATTTTTAGAAACAAAATATTCCACTTCGGTTGGCATAAAAATCCATGAATTTTCATCTTGAATAAAGCCCGTTGAGAGTTCCGAGATGTGTTGCTTTTTGCCCAAATCCACCACTGCCACGAGGTCAATACCTTCATAGCCTTGCCATGTTCCGGTACGATAATCGTTGCCACCGCGAATATAATCCACCAATGCCATATCGCCTCCGGCAGAATAGTGGTCGGCGTATTTCGAGTACAATTTAATCGCTCGAAACTCCGCCATTTTCAGAAACTCCGAAGTTGCTTTTTTGCTATCGATAGCACCGCGTTTTGTTGCCCAGACTGTTAGTTTTGCATCTTCTTTTAATTCAAAGGGTGCGTCATAAGACATTGACGGTCTGCCATTTAGACTATAAAAAATATTCGCATCCGGCGTGATACATTCCAGCGTAATCGTAGTGGACACCGGAAATGCCTTATCGCCCGTCACGACGGCAGGAATCGCCACCACTTCTTGGCTTTCAATCTTACTCGAAGGACGGTCTGCAAGGGCTTTTCCGTAATTTAGGTTCGGTGTGGCAGACATCTCGAAAGTCAAATTACCGCCTTGCATGATATGTTCGTGCGTGATATACGAGGGCGTGTGTGGCGCGTCATTCAGACGCACCGATTCGATATAAACGTCCTTTTCACTCTCCTGATTCGCTTCGATAGTGAAGGTTTTGCCGTTCTCCAAATTAATCGTCACCTTATCCAACCACGGCGAACCCATCGCATACTGCACACTACCCGGCGTGACGGGATAAAAACCCATCGCACTCATCACCAACCAAGCCGACATCTGTCCGCAATCCTCATTGCCCGACAAACCATCCGGCGCATTGCTGTACAACTCATTCATAATGCGCTGCACATAAGCCTGCGTCTTGTGCGGCTTCCCGATATAATTATACAAATATGCAATATGATGACTCGGCTCATTGCCATGCGCGTACTGCCCGATGAGTCCGGTAATATCGGCTTGGTCGCGCCCCGTACTTTTGCTATCTGCCGTAAAAATCGCGTCCAAATGCGCCTCCAATTTCGCGGCACCACCGAGCGCGTCCATCCAACCCGAAATATCCTGCGGCACGTAGTAAGCATACTGCCAGGCATTGGCTTCAGTATAATTAAAATTGACTTCGTAAGGCGTAAAAGGATAAAACCAACGGTTGTTCATTCGCGCCCGCATAAAGCCCGTCGAAGGGTCAAACACGTTTTTGTAATACTGTGCGCTTTCGTAAAAATCGTCCGCTACTTCGCGCTTGCCCATCGCCTCTGCCATCACCGCAATCGTCCAATCATCGTAGGCATATTCGAGCGTTTTGGAGACACATTCCGCTGCCGCTTCACCATGCAAAAGCCCCGTTTCGTGATAGGTTTTTCGCCCCAGTCGCTCCTCATTCGCACTACTGACCATCGCCTCCAAAGCCTTGTCCGCATCATAGCCGCGAATGCCCTTCATATACGCATCCGAAATCACCGGAACGGCGTGGTAGCCAATCATACACTCGGTGTAGTTTGCCGCCAATTCCCACATCGGCAGCGTACCGCCATGCTCATAATGCTTCAAAAAAGTTTGGATAAAATCATTGGTGCGCTCCTGTTCGATAATCGTGTATAGCGGATGCGCGGCGCGATAAGTATCCCACAAAGAGAAAATTGTATAATGCGTATGTTCGCTACTTTGATGTATTTTAAAATCCGTTCCGAGATACCGCCCATCCACATCCGTATATAAATTTGGCGCAATCATCGTATGGTATAATGCCGTATAAAAAACCGTCTTTTTCTCCATGCTTTCATCTTCAACCGTGATTTTCGACAACTGTTTTTCCCATTTCGCCTGTCCTTCTTTTTTTGTTTTATTAAAATCCCAATTCGCAAATTCTGCATCCAAATTTTTCCTCGCCCCCTCAATATCCACTGCCGAAATTGCGGTCTGTACCATCAGTGCGCCCTCCGATTCACCAAAATTTAATGCGGCTTTTATCGCAGTATTTTTTGCTTCGCGAATGTTGGTATTTATTTTTTTATCTAATTGAAAATCAATATTTTGTATAGGTTGATTAAAACGAATGACAAAATGTAATAATTGTTTTTTCGCCCAATCTTCCGAATAACGATAGCCCTCCAATTCGTATTCATTCACTTGCTTCAAATAGGCATCCGTCACCTTATCTCTGTGAATGAGGTCAATTAAAATTTGTCGTTCTCCATCCTTTTTAAAGGTGTATTTATGCAATCCGCTACGCTCTGTGGCGGTCAATTCCACCTCAATATCATCGTCCGTCAGGTGAGCAAAATAATAATTCGGCTGCGCCATTTCCGTCTTTTTATCAAACGCCGAACTATAACCCGTCTGCCCGTCTGCGCCATTATTATACTGCACTTTCCCCGTAAATGGCATCAACAACACATCGCCATAATCCGGTATGCCCGTACCACTCAAATGCGTATGACTAAAACCATAAATCACCTCATCCGTAAAGTGATAGCCACTACATCCATCCCAACCTTCCAGCCGCGTATCAGGACTCAGTTGCAACATTCCAAAAGGCACAGTCGCCCCCGGAAAGGTATGCCCATGACCGCCTGTTCCGATGAATGGATTGACGTAATTGATGAGGAGTTCTTGGGCGTTTGCTGTTAGGCTGAGGAGGATTGTGAGTGATAGGATGACTTGTTTCATAATTCTATATTTTTAATTCCGAAATATAGAGAATAATTGTAGAAAAAAGCCTAATTTGATAGGGAATTGTTCTTAATTTTTCCGAAGCAATAAATAAGTACAAAACAAACAGCAGACATTGCGTTATAATTTATTTTTTTGAAAAAACACCCAAAAAATCATATATTTACAGGTGGGATGTGTAAAAGAAAAACTTAAAATAAGTAACTTAATCTAAAGGTTAGTTAAAACATGAAAATACCAAACGAGATATACCCAATAGAAACGTTTTTTATCAAGCCGGGCTTTTCTTATTACCAAAATTTAAAATTTGTAATTAAACAAGGTGATCTTGTTAATAAAGAGATTTCTTATAGGGAAAAAACACAATACAATGGGGTTTTTAGTCTAATATCATCTATTTCTGAAAAAACTGTTTTTTGCAATGCTGATTTGATTGATTTTGGAAATCAGGGAGAGTATGAAATCGAACGACAAAAGCAAAATGGAAACTATGACGTAGAAAAACCTGAATCAAATCAAATAGTCATGCCGATAATATTTGAGCACGAACAATTTACGAGTGTTTTAGAAAAACAATTCATAAAATGGTGGGAAAAAGACGTTAAAGACAAAATAATTTCAAAATACGGTCAACTTAAAGATGCAAACCCAATTTGCCAATTTGCTAGACAAATCCGAAATTCTTTTGGTCATTCAGGAATAAATGTGACAACCAATAATTGTGCTGATCCAATTTGGAATGGATTAAATCTAAAAAACAGAAATGGACAAAATATACATTCCCTAGTCTCGATAGCTGATTTCGTGAATTTTTGGATAGAATTTGAACAAATAGAATTATAAAAAACTGCGTACAATAAGTAATTTTGAAAACACCCAAAAGCACATAGTAATAGACGGGATTTTTAACTTCAGAAAGATTGGCTTTTCGGAGTGAAAATTAGTTTAAAGATTTTACAAAACACATAAAAGATTACAGGAATGCGCTATATGATATACCACGAATTGGGTCATCTATTCGCTTACAGATTAGCGAGTAAAAATTCCAAAACGGCTCTGGCAGAAGTCGTAAAATTTGAGATTGGACAGATTAATAACCGTACAACAACATGGAAACCATATTATCATTTCAATGCAAGCAATAACGATGAAAAGATAGTAGAAAACATATTAAAAATTGAACGAACTTTAGCATGGTTTATCGCAGTAACTGCGGGCTGTACGATGCAGTCCTGTTTTGAACAAAAAAGTTTTAGAAGCTGTTTCCAAATTGGAAGAGTTGGAGGTAGTGATTTCTCGCAGATAAAGATGATTTTATACACTGTAAAATATTGGTTATCAAGTTCTATTAAGTGGAAAGACATATATGGATTACAACGTGAATTTAGAAATATTGTTAAAAATCACCATGTAATAAATAAACTTGAGGCAATTGTAGAAGATATTGAAACCGATATAACCAATTCCGACGAAAACCAAATCTGTCTTGAAAATCAAGATTTAGACGAATTAATTAAAAGAGTTGATAAATTAATAACACCTGAAATAATTGATGATTATCTCTATTTGATAAATAAATTTAAAGGAAATCTGAATGTAGAATATAGTGAATAATTTGAGAAACAAGCTTAGTCTGGCACTGTCATATTTTTGGTGGTTATAATTGGTCGATAAATTCATTCAAAGTGACTTGCTCAATACTCCTTTCGCTTTGCAACACCTAAAAGCCATCAGCACGACGAGCGGCAACTACGCCAAATTGTTCAGGAAATTGCTTATTGCACAGACAATGTGTAATGAAGGGGCTTGGCTTTTCGGATTTATGGGTACTTAAATTCAGTACAATATCAAAAAACTCGCATAGAAGCATTAAAAGTGTTATTTTTGTGAAAAACAAGATATGATAATAGCTAATCCAATATACGATGTAGTTTTCAAACGCTTAATGGAAAATGAGCGTGTAGCGAAATTTTTGATAGGTACATTCTTGAATCAAAAAGTAAAAACGATTCAGGTAAGACCGCAAGAATTTACGTATGAAAACGAATTAGCCGGATTGAGAATATTTCGATTGGATTTCATTGCTATTATAGAAACAGCAACAGGAGAAGAACGAAAAATACTCATTGAAATACAAAAGGCTTATGAAGAATTAGATTTGATGCGATTTAGAAATTACCTCGCTGAACAATATAAAAAGAAAGACAATCTGAATGGAGAAGAACTCATTCTACCAATAACAACAATCTATATATTAGGATTCAAATTACCGGGAATAGATAGTGCTTGCTTTCATGTCGAGCGTCAATATAAAGACCTGATAAACAATAAGATATTGGATAAAAAAAGTAGATTTATAGAGTCTTTAACGCATGATAGCTACGTTGTACAGGCAAAGAAGATAGGACAACGTTATCAATCAAAATTAGATAAATTACTCAGTGTTTTTGAACAACGCAACTTCATAGGAGACGGCGAGATATTGAAAGACTATAATTATGAAGCCGATTTAGAAGAAGTGAAATTAATGGCAGATTTATTATACAAAACCGGTGCCGATGCCGAAACCCGCAAACAAATCGCCGCAGAGGAAGAAGCATGGCGAAGTGTCAACGCTTTAATGGAAAATAAAGATAAAGCATATAAAAAAACTATCGAAGAAAAAGATAAAGCACTCGAAGAAAAGGATAAATTAATTGAAGAATTGAAACGCAGGCTAGACGAAAAATAAATAGCTCACCACACCACCTAAGCACAAAAATCCAATACTCTTATTCTTTCGACGGCTAAAAGTCATCAGTACGGTGGGCTTAGGCAACTGCAAGTTCAGGAAATTGCTTACGACTTTCCTCAATGATGTATTGGAGGATGCCCAGCAATTTAGGTAATTGCCTTACATGATAGTAGGTTTCATCTACAACGATTTGATTGTCAACATATTTCAAGAAACGCCATTCTAATCCCGTAGTGGAACATCCGTACAGGGTATCAATGATTTTACCGTCCTTCTCATTCATCATTTTTGCGCCGATAAGTTGTGCGGCACATTGAATGGTGCCTTTTTCTATGTCCAATTTCTTAGCTTCCGTAATGCAGAATATGGGCGACATCACAATATCCTGAAACCGACTGAAGGAGAAAATAAAATCACACGCTCCTTTCAGACCAAGTTCTTCGTCCACGTCCATATTTGCACCGGAATAAACGGAAAAGCTACGATTATTCCTATCATTTAATTCTATCAGAATCGGTGTTACCAAACGCTCCGAGCGCGACTTTTCGGTGGAGAACCCAAATGCGGTAGATTTTCGCAGGGCATCCGTCAGCCATTCGGTAGGTTCAAGAGGTTTTACATCTGTAAATAGCTCTTTTCCAACAAATTCGATATTGAATTTTTCAATTAAATCCTTTGCTGTAAAATCTGCATAAGCCATACTATAATTATTTTTTTCAAAGATAAATAAAATGGCGAATGTTAGCAAATGTGGCGATAATAATATGATGAAATTGCCTTGCTAACCAAAACGGGAAAATAAACATCTACGAGGTGGATTATGCAACGGCAGCAAGTTCAGGAAATTGCTTACGACTTTCCTCAACAATATGCTGAAGAATACCAAGAATTTTTGGCAAATGCTTTATCGAATAACAAGTTTTGTCCACACTAATTTGATTGTCGGAATACTGCATAAATCGCCATTCTTCGCCTGTGGTGGCACAGCCGTATATGGTGTTCATGGGTTTATTTTGTGTGTCGTTCATTATTTTCGCACCTACGAGTTGGGCAGCAGTTTCTTCTACATTCATGGTTTTGGCTTCCATGACATAAAATACAGGTGGGAGTACAAAGTCCAAAATCTTGTTAAAAGAGAAAAGAAAATCACATTCACCGTACAGTCCTAAGCCTTCATCTGTATCCAGATTTGCGCCTGAATGAATAGCAAAATCATGGTTATTAAGCGTACTCAATTCCATCATAATAGGTGAAGTCAGTCGTTCTTGATATGATTTTGGAGTATCAAGACCAAATTTTCTACCCATTTTCAGTGTGGTAATCAACCATTCACTCGGAAAGACAGGTTCTACTTGCTCAAATAAAGATTTTCCGTGCATTTCTACACCGAATTGTAGTCTCAAATCCTTTGCTGTAAAATCTGTATAAGCCATACTATAATTATTTTTTTCAAAGATAAATAAAATGATGAATGTTAACAAATCTACAGGTATTGGTTTCTGATTTCATTTAAACATTTTATAGATATGATGGGATACTTCGGAAAGACAATAATCGGTGAATCATTAACCCTTAAAACAAAAAAATCCTTGCACTCGAAAGTGCAAGGATCCTCTTTAGTCTCTTAATGCTACTAAAACAGGTAGATAGTAGAATTAAAAAAAGTATTCTTAATAGTTAAGACCTAGAGCCTTCAATGTTTCAAAGTCAAGGCTACCGATTGGCAGACCGTTGTCTTTTTGAAACTTAACGAGGGCATCTTTGGTACGCTGACCCATAACGTTGTCAGACGGACCTGGATCGTAACCACGAGATTTTAAAGCATTTTGTACCTGACGAACTGTAGCAGCAGTTACTTGTCCGGGACAAAGAACTTCTCTCCATTCAGTGAAACCACCTTGCTCAACTAAGATACGTTTTGTAACGGTTCTGTATTCAGCAGGTACTTCAACTGTACGAGTAGAAGCAGGTGTTTTAAGTACACGCTTAGAGATAGTGCTATACTGTGCAGGGATAGTTTCTTCACGAGTCGTTGCAGGCGTTTTCAACACTTGACGTGTACGAGTAGCCGTTTGACCGGGAATATCTACCGAGCGTGTTGTAGCAGGCTCAACTAATTTTCTGATTGAACGTGTACCATATTCTGCAGGAATTGTCACTTCACGAGTTGTCGCAGGCGTTTTCAACACTTTACGTGTACGAGTCGCTGTTTGACCAGGTATCGCAACTTCACGAGTTGTCGCAGGCGTTTTCAACACTTTACGTGTACGAGTTCCATATTTTGCAGGAATTGCAACTTCACGAGTTTGTGCAGGTGTTTTTAACACTCTACGTGTACGAGTCGCTGTTTGACCAGGAATCGCAACTTCGCGAGTTTGTGCAGGTGTTTTCAAGACCTTTTGTGTACGAGTACCGTATTTTGCAGGAATTGCAATTTCACGAGTCGTCGCAGGCGTTTTCAACACTTTGCGTGTGCGTGTTCCTAATTTCTCAGGAATAGCAATCTCACGAGTTGTCGCAGGCGTTTTCAACACTTTGCGTGTGATTGTCTTGGTAGTACCAGGTACATTCACCTCACGAGTTGTCGCAGGTGTTTTCAACACTTTACGTGTACGAGTTCCATATTTTGCAGGAATCGCAACTTCACGAGTTTGTGCAGGTGTTTTCAACACTTTACGAGTGATCGTACCGGTCGTACCGGGTACTTCAACTGAACGTGTAGTAGCAGGTGTTTTCAACACTTTGCGTGTACGAGTCTCATATTGAGCAGGTATCTCAACCGAACGAGTTGTAGCAGGCGTTTTAAGAACTTTCTTAGTGACAGTTCTGTACTCAGCCGGAATAGCTACTTCGCGCGTTTGTGCAGGTGTTTTCAACACTTTGCGTGTACGAGTACCGGTTTTACCGGGAATCTCAACACGACGAACACAACCACCATCAGGAGAAGTCTCCCCTTGGCAACCCTTAGGAATACGCTTCGTGATAGTTTGTGATGTCGCAGGAACTTCTACCAAACACCAAACGAGACAATCGTTAGGATCGGCAGAAAGACAATTACGGTCAGCTTTACGTCTTACCCACTTAGTAGTCGCAGGTGAAGTTTCGATAGTTTCCGTAATAGTCTCATATTGAGTAGGTATAGCCTCATAACGAACAGATGCAGGCTCTGCTTCATACGTCTCTGTAACAGTTTCGTAAGTAGCAGGAATCACCTCCAAACGTGAAGATGCAGGTTTTACCTCAACTTGCTCTGATACAGTTTCGTAAGTTGCAGGGATCACCTCTACACGAGAAGAAGCCTCAGCTACAAGAACTTGCTCAGATACTGTTTCGTAAGTTGCAGGAATCACCTCTAAACGAGTAGAAGGATCATTCTGATTAACAGTTTCTGATACATTTTCATAAGTAGCAGGAATCACCTCAATACGTGAAGAAGCTGGCTCTACTTCATACTGTTCTGTAACAGTCTCGTAAGTAGCAGGGATAACTTCTAAACGAGTAGAAGCATCATCACCAGATACAGTTTCTGTAACAGTTTCGTAAGTAGCAGGAATCACCTCCAAACGTGAAGAAGCTGGCTCTACAACATACTGCTCTGAAACAGTTTCGTAAGTTGCAGGAATGACCTCAATACGTGAAGAAGCAGGCTCTACCTCATACTGCTCTGATACAGTTTCATAAGTAGCCGGTATCACCTCCAAACGAGAAGATGGTGCAACTGACTCATAAGTTTCTGTAACAGTTTCGTAAGTAGCAGGAACTACCTCAATACGTGAAGAAGCAGGCTTAATTTCATACTGCTCAGTAACAGTTTCATACTTCGCCGGAATAACTTCCAAACGAGAAGATGGTGCAACTGACTCATAAGTTTCCGTAACGGTCTCATAAGTAGCTGGTACTGTTGTCAAGCGAGTTGAAGCACCTTGTGTTTCTACCTGTTCAGTAACAGTCTCATAAGTAGCAGGTATAATTTCTGTACGATAAGAAACATCTTTAACCAAGACTTGCTCAGTTTGAGTTTCGTATCTGTCAGCAATCATACATTTTGCATAACATTTGCCGGGCTCCGCGTTTGGCGGATAATCGCCCGGCTGTGCGATAGCAACTGTGCTTAGTGCCAAGACTGCGATTAATGAGAGAATAAAATTGACTTTTCTCATAACAGTAAAAAAGAGTTTTAAAAAAAATTAAATTAAAAAATTTGATTAAGGACTAAATTCATACTAGTGAGGGGCATTTAGGCAAGTTGTTATCAACTTGCAAATTCCAAAAAACAATTACCAAATTCCAATTTGGATGTAATTATATGTATTGGAATTTGTGATTTGGAATTTTTCAAGGTTGCAATAAATTCCAAACTTGAATTTTATTGTTGAATGGTTTGATTGTCAAATTATTATTTTACAAAAAAAATGATATACAAATTATTTGACATTACCGTTCTAACAATATCTTCATTTCTTCCACATTTCAATATATTGATAAACAGACAGGCTTTACCTAATCTGCAAATTCGTCGCAAAGGTAGTTAAAACTTTCTATAACACAGCATTTTTCTCAATAAAATTATTTTACACTTTTTATAAAATTAAATACTGTTTAACAAAATTTTAACTGAACATAGAATGGGGGAATATTATTTTGTAAATGCAAATGCGATAATGCTAAAATGCTTTGATGCGATAATAATGTAATCTAAGGTAAAACCAAATTAAAACATTATCGCATTACATCATTCAAATAGGGTAGCAAATATAATGTTTCATTGCAGTGCGAGGCTCAATGCCATGGTCTGAACATTTTGAGACCGGAAGTACTTTGCCGGATTTAAATAATATCTTGATTTCCTCTGAATTACTATAACTACTAATGGCTTCTTTGCCTTCAAAAACAAGATACTTTATATCTTTTTTTTCTATGGGATGTTTTTTTTCCGTCTTATGACGAACTTCGTTGATATGGTCACGATTAAACGGCTCATTTTGCAATTTAATTTTCAACAATCGTCTGTGGATAATTCCTTTCGACAAAAAAGACAACACATAATCCTCATGATTGGTCAATTCTTTAATCGCCATAATAATGTCGAAGTCATCCAAACGCGCATAATTTTCTAATAATTTATTCGCGTCATTTTCATATAAAAAAAAGCGCAAACTACCTGATACTTTCAAATCATGTCCTGCCTGTGTAAGTTCTTTCATACGCTCCAATATACGAATCAAGGTTTGTTCGGCACTCAATACAGTTTTGTGCAGATATACCTGCCAATACATCAGGCGGCGCGAGACCAAAAATTTTTCTACCGAATAAATTCCCTTCTCTTCCACCACCAATTCGCCTTCGCTGACCGACAACATCTTTATAATACGGTCATAACCAATTACGCCTTCATGCACACCTGTAAAAAAACTATCGCGATTGAGGTAATCCAGCCTATCCATATCAAGTTGGCTCGATACCAATTGATGCAGGAATTTTTTGTGATATTTTCCTATAAAAATTTCAATCGCGAGACTTAGTTTACCCTCAAACTCTTTATTGAGGGCTTCCATGAATTTCAAGGACAGTTCCTCGTGATGCACATCTACTATCGTATGTTCCAATGCGTGCGAAAACGGTCCATGTCCTATGTCATGTAATAATATGGCTATCGTCACCGCTTCGGCTTCGGCTTCTGTGATGTCCACATCCTTTGAACGTAAGACTTCCACAGCTTGCGTCATCAAATGCGTTGCGCCAAGTGCGTGATGAAAGCGTGTATGTAGTGCGCCCGGATATACGTAATGCGTCAAACCCAATTGTTTGATACGCCTAAGTCGCTGAAAATAAGGATGTTCAATCAGGTCGAAAATGATACCATAAGGAATCGTAATAAAACCATAGACCGGATCGTTGATGATTTTTTTCTTATTCATTTTTTTAGTGAATCATTGATTGGTGACTGGTGATTAGTACAAGATTTTTTGCTTCGCAAACGCTCTTACTAATTAACCAATGAACTGCTCAACCGTTCACTAAATCAGCAATATTTATTATTTCAATCAGTAAATTGAATACCTTTGCATTCAACATTCAATCCCAACAACGAGGTAGTTAAAAAAAAGGTTGGGTAGTCTGTCACTATTTTTTAAAAAAATCTTAACAAATCGTTTATCTCAAAACAACAGTACAAATTATGAACAAAAGAGTACACAGTTTCACCGATGATATATTAGGTGATTTAGATGCTACGGGCATTGCCGAATTAATCAAAAATAAAGAACTCCAAGCTAAAGAAGTCGTAGCCGCAGCAATAGAGCGAGCAAAAAAAGTCAATCCTGACATCAATGCGATAGTCACCGATTGTTTTGACAAAGCCTTCACTACTGCCGACCAACACGCAGACAGTTTTTTCGGTGGTGTACCCATATTTTTCAAAGACTTGACCTGTATAGAGGGGCTGCCCTGTTATCATGGTACATCTGCCTTCGCAGGTGCAAAACCCAATACCAAAAACGACCCTATTGTCAATCAAATTCTCGCGCAGGGCTTTGTCAATCTCGGTACGAGTACCATGCCGGATATGGGTTTGACTTGCTTTACGCAATTCCCGGATGCGCCGCCTACGTGCAATCCTTGGAATCTTGAATACGGCGTTGGTGGTTCGTCGGGCGGTGCGGCGGCACTGGTGGCGGCAGGGGTAGTGCCAATCGCACACTCGGCAGATGGCGGCGGTTCTACGCGGATTCCGGCAGCGGCTTGTGGCTTAGTGGGCTTGAAACCAACTCGCGGACGCATCTTGCTTTCCAAAATATTTGCCCAACAAATCGTGGAGGTTGCCATAGACGGTGTGATTACGCGGACGGTGCGCGATACAGCACATTTTTATGGCGAAGCCGAAAAATATTACCACAATCCCAAACTCCCACGCATAGGTACAGTTACGAATCCGCTCAATCGCAAACTCACTATTGGCTTCACCGGAAAAGCTGCACAAGGACATGGCGCAGATGCTCAAATGACCGCCTATATGCACCAAGCTGTCAAGATTTTGGAAGATTTGGGACATACCGTAAAAGAGGTCGAACTCCCTATCAGCGACCAACTTATGGATGATTTTAAATACTTATGGGCAATGAGTGCGTATTTTATCAAGAAATTTGGCAAGTCGGTTGTACAAGCTCCTTTCGACCCTTCCAAACTCACGAAACTGACGCACGGATTAGCAAAATTATACACTAAAAATATGCTCAAAACGCCCTTTTTCGTTCGTCGTTTGCGCCGTACAAATCGCTTGTATGATGAGTTTATGACATCCAATAAAATCGACGTATTACTCACCCCAACGGTGACGCATTTGACTCCGAAACTTGATTATATTGATATGTCGGCAGATTTTGATGTCGTATTTCCGCTTATGGAAAAATGGGCTTGTATCACGCCTTTCTGCAATGCGACGGGTGCGCCTTCGCTCTCTTTGCCGCTCCTTCATAATGAGGAACATGACCTGCCCGTAGGGATGTTATTTTCGGCAAATCATGGGCAGGATGCGCTGTTGTTGGAGTTGGCTTATCAGTTGGAGGAGACTGTGGGGTGGAAGGGGATAAATAGTTAATTTACCAATAGACTTGTTTGACCTTGATAATCAACGATTTAGATTAATTTTAATAAATAAAAATAAATTATTATAAATTAAATCTTATTTTATAATTTATATAAAAAATAATTTATATAAATATTTAAAATTATAAATGAAAAATATTTTTAATTAATAAAACAATGATAATCAAACTATTTAAGGTTAAACAAGTCTAATCTATAAAAATCATAAAATCATAATAATATTGGCATGTTTAGAAAAGTGGTTGACACTTTATTACGGGTAAAAATGATGGGTAGTGCTACAAATGTAATGTTCAAACTTGCCTTGCATTTTGAAAATGCAAGGCAAGTCGCCGGAAATTAGCCTTACATCTACAGGACTACCAAATGATGTATCCTGTTTACTAAACATAAATATCAGTGCTTTATGTACGTTTACTAAACTCTTTGAAGTTTAGTAAACGGAGGTCTAAATTATTTTTTCAAATTCCAAAAGTGTCAACTACTTTTATGGTTTAGATAAACTTGTCACAATTTTTATTTAAAATAGACCCGAAATACGGAACACATTCAAACTATCTATGAGGGGGTTAGAAATGTAGGTTGTTAATTTACTTTTGCCCAATTATTTAAATATCTGAAAAGTCATACAACACAACAGGCTGCCATTTTCTGATAGTCGGGGCGGTCAGAAGATTGTTTGTGTATATATCTTTCCCGGATAGTTCCGTTGCGAATCACAAAGACACCGGGCATTTGAAAAGCATCGCCTATAAACTTACCTAAGCCATGCTTGTTTTTGATACCTGCCTCTATACCACGCAACCATACATTGAAGCCGAGTAGTTGTTGAAGGCTGCCTTTGACCAAACCAAACTGCTTGTACAAAATACAATCGGGGTCTGAAATATGAACGGGATTTTTAATATTATAGCGTTCAAAATACTCCTCTGCCATCTTGTTATCTGCCATGTGTACAAAGACAATTTTTACGCCGCTATTTTCTATTTCAGCTTTCCTTGTGGAAATGTCATCAAGTGCCTCGCGACAAAAAGTACATCCGAAATGACGCAAAAAAACCAACAAAACAGGTTGATTTACAGAGATTTGTTGTACCGTCTCACCCGAACTTGTCATCACATTGGTCAGTATTTTACTCATATCATCTTGCATTACAATGGAACTCAATATTTAAGCGTTTTAGGTAAACAGAAGCGAAGGAAAAAAGTTTATCAGTTGAACAGGTAATTAGTTAATCGGTTGAACGGGTAATCAGGTAATCGGTTGAACAGGTAATTAGTTTATCAGGTAATCGGTTGAACAGGTAATTAGTTAATCGGTTGAACGGGTAAT
>CALIZI010000265.1 GCA_938028705.1 uncultured Saprospiraceae bacterium
CTTCTGTTTTAGATTTTTACAAAAAATAATTAATTGCATGTTTTATTTTATTAATAAAACTTATTTAATTGATTATCAATGAATTACGGTTTTAAACCGAATTTCCCAATTTCCTAATTCCCATTTTGTCCAAAGTCCAATCTTATTTTGAAGCATTAATTACCCAAGAGAAATTTACTGTTATTGAATCAAATATTGAGGAATTATTGGAAAGGGGAAGAGAGATACTTCAAAGTATTGAATTAGATGACCTAAAATAAAGATTAATGCCTGCCAGATCATTGAAGAAGGAAATTATTAAGAATATTTCACTATACAAAACAGGATTAGTTTATTCATCAATTTATTGATTCATTATTTTATTAACTAATTCTTAACTTAATAATAACTAATTGATTGTCAATTCAATGTAATTTTTATTTATTTTAAATAAAAATATTCTACAAACTGTTTTTTGCACACCCGATTTCAAATAAATTAAGACTTTCTTAATTATGCGTCACAAAAAATTTTGAATTGTAACATTAATTTGCAATTTTTGTGGCTGTCATATTCATTATTCCATATAAATGACTTGAGTTGCGATAAATCGCCAACTTGTAAAAACCACAAATTCCAAGTCTTAAATTCCAATAATTATGAATTGAAATTTGGAATTTGCTTTTTGGAATTTTAATCAAACCGGAGAGGTGGCCGAGCGGCTTAAGGCGCACGCTTGGAAAGCGTGTATACTCCAAAAGGGTATCGCGGGTTCGAATCCCGCCCTCTCCGCATCAAAATTTAAAAAATGTAAAATGTAAAATATCAAATTTAAAATATAAAAGTTGTATAATGTGAATGTGTATTTTTATAATTATAAAAATATTAAAAAATACCGCTGTTTCAATCACATATTATTGATACTTTTACATTTTGTATTTATTATTTTACATTTTACATTTCAAAAAACGGTGGTGTGCTTATAAATGTTAAAGTTTTCGGCGTACCCACCAATTTAGACAAGTAATTAATCTTATTACTATATCAACTCGTAAATTCTTTAACTAATTACTATTATGAGAAAGCTATTAGCATTGTTGCTTATGATAAGCATGGTTGCGTTCACAACCGATTATGCTGTTGCACAAGACGACCCAAACGTTGCCGAACAAGTGATTGAAGGCGCAGGTAATGCCTTGGAAGGTGCCGGAGAAGCAGCAGGCAATGCTGCCGAAGCCGCCGGAGATATGCTCGAAGGTGCAGCAGGTGCAGTCACAGAAAGAAAATTTGGACACCAACTGTTGAAAGAATATTTCATTCAAGGGGGCTGGCAGTTCATGACCTTGGTACTAATATGTCTGATTTTAGGTCTGGCATTTTGTATTGAGCGTATCATTACCTTAAATCTTGCCTCCGCCAATACCGACAAACTCTTAGCTCGTGTGGACGATGCACTGCGTGACGGAGATATGGAGCAAGCCAAAGAAATTTGCAAATCTACGCCCGGACCCGCAGCAAGTATTATTCACGAAGGCTTGAAGCGTTCGGGTGGCGGTATCGAAAGTGTAGAGAAAGCTGTCGTTTCTTACGGCTCTGTACAAATGGGTCTGTTAGAAAAAGGACTGGTTTGGATTTCTCTCTTTATTGCCATTGCACCGATGCTTGGTTTCATGGGTACGGTTATCGGTATGATTACCGCCTTTGATAGAATCGAAGAAGTGGGTGACATCAACCCGTCTATCGTGGCAGGGGGTATCAAAGTAGCCCTTTTGACCACCGTATTTGGTCTGATTACAGCGATTATTCTTCAGATTTTTTACAATTATATTGTATCAAAAATTGATAGCATCGTCAACCGTATGGAAGATGCTTCTACTTCGCTGGTAGATATTCTTATTGATAACAAACGTGTCTAAACCAATTTTTTATGTATAGTTTTTTAAATAAAAACGGACAGCTGATAGCTTTTGTCGTAGGTGCTATACTGGTTGCCATAGCGGTATTCTCTATGGTTTCGGGCATGAGTCAATACTCCGATGCACCTGCAAGGGAAGTCTTGTATGGCGAAAACTTCTTTGACTTCGGTTTGATGGCAGCAACTTGGCTTACCGTTGCCACAGCAGCATTGATGATTATTTTCGTTTTGTGGTCTATCATCAGAAACCCAAAACGCTCGCTACCGCTTATCATTGCGGCAGTCATCATGGCAGTCCTTTACTTCGTATTCAAGGGTGCCGCTTCCGGTGAGGTTAGCAAAGCAATGTCTGATTTTGCAGTTACAGTGGGTCAAGGTAAGGGCATCAGTGCCGGTATATGGGTAGCTACCATTATGTTCTTCGGAGCATGGGTCGTCCTGATACTTTCCGAACTTCGCGGATTGTTTAAGTAATAAAAATGTGTTGAAGTGTTGTAGTGTTGTAGTGTTGTAGTGTTGAAGTATCGTCTTAATGATGATGAACTCCGACACCACAACTCCGACACCACAACACTACAACACTTCAAAAAATAAAATTATGGCAAGAAGAGAATCGCCAGAAGTAAATGCAGGTTCTATGGCAGATATTGCTTTCCTGCTACTCATCTTCTTCCTCGTCACCACTACGATAGACGTGGATAAAGGGATTACGGTCAAGCTACCACCTTGGTCAGATGAGCCGCCACCGGAAATGAAGCTCAATGAGCGCAATGTATATTCTGTTTTGGTCAATGCCAATGATGAGTTATTGGTGCGTGGTCAATTGATGCCACCACGCGACTTGAGAGAAAATACCAAAAAGTTTATTGCCAATCCTATGGGTGCGGCTAATATGGCGGAAAGTCCTAAGAAAGCCATTATCTCATTGAAAAATGATAGAGGAACTTCTTACGAAGCCTATATTCAAGTCTATAATGAGCTAAAGGCAGCTTATCGCGAACTTTGGGACGACGAGGCAGACAAACGGTTTGGCAAAGTCTATAATGATTTGCACATTGACCAAAAAAGGGAATTACGTGCTGATATACCTTTAGTTATTTCCGAAGCCGAACCTACTTCGTTTGGTGAAGAAAGATAAAATGTGTTGATGTGTTGGTGTGCTGACCTGTTGATGTATCATCCGAATGATGAACTTCAACACTTCAATACTTCAACACCACAACACTTCAAAAAATAGATTATGGCAAAAATTAATAGAGGCAAAGGGCGTGGAACGCCTAAAATATCAACGGCTTCGTTACCGGATATCATATTTATCTTACTATTCTTTTTCATGGTAGTAACGGTCATGAAAGACTCTGAACTCAAAGTTCAGGTCAATTATCCGTATGCGACAGAGTTACAAAAACTAGAGAAAAAATCGTTGGTGAGCTATATTTATATGGGTGTACCTGCCAAGCGTTTTCAAAGAAAATACGGTAGCGCACCGCGTATGCAATTGAATGATTCCTTTGCTGAAATCAAAGATCTCAAACTATTTATTGAGCAAGAAAGAGCCAAATTACGTGAGGCAGAACGCGCACGTATGACAGCTTCCATAAGAGCGGATAAAGATGTGACTATGGGTATCGTGACTGATGTAAAAATAGAGTTGAGAAAAATCAATCAATTGAAGGTGAACTATTCATCTAAACCAAGAACAGACGATTTATAAAAATTAAGTCATGTAGTGATTCGTAATTCGTTGATTCGTTCACCAATAGACGAAAACGCTCACTTCAATAACTTGATTTCATATTGAAAAATAAAACGCCATTCTGTTGTACAGAATGGCGTTTTGAGTTTATTGAGTTTATAAAGTTTATTGAGTAATAATTCTTTTTAAAATATTTATTCTAATCAACTCTATAAACTTTATCGGTAGTGTATTGATAGTAATATTTTTTTGAAAATAAAATTTAAATTAATTATTTTTTTATAAAATATTTATTATCATTTTTTGACAAGTTTATCCAAACGACAAAAGTAGTTGACACTTTTGGAATCTGATTTTAAAAATCAAAACAAAATTTAAATACTCCGTTTGCTAAACTTCAAAAAGTTTGGTCTCCGATAGCTATCGGAGAAGTAAAGCACTGATTTTTAGTTAATTATAAATTTCAGTACCCTACCCACGTTTAGCAAACTTGAAAAGTTTACCAAACGGCTTACTTACATTTTGTGTAAAATTAATATCGTATGAAGTGTCAACCAATCAGATAAACTTGTCCATTTTTTTATAAATAATTTAATGATTTACTTGACAAAAAAATTAGCAAATAGCATTACATGTATAACACTACCACTCTATAAACCTAATCAACTCTATAAACCTAATCAACTCTATAAACTTTATAAACCTAATCAACTCAAAACACATGAAAGTAGGCATTACAGGTGGCATAGGCAGTGGCAAGTCCACCGTTTGCAAAATATTTGAAGTCTTAGGCATCCCTGTCTATTATGCAGATGATCGTGCAAAGTGGTTGATGCACCACCAACCCGACCTTGTCAAAGGCATCAAAGCCGCCTTTGGCGATAAAGCCTATCATGCCGATAATACCCTCAACCGTCCGTATATCGCCGATATTGTTTTTAATAATAAAGAAAAATTGGATGAACTCAATGCGCTTGTTCACCCTGCTGTATTTCAGGATGGTATAGCTTGGAATGAAGCACACACCGACGCACCTTACACCCTCAAAGAAGCCGCTATTTTATTTGAAAGCGGTTCTATTATGACGGTGGATAAAGTCATAACCGTCTTTGCTCCCAAAGAAATCCGCATACAGCGTGTACGCTCACGCGACAACACCACCCGCGAAGCCGTAGAAGCCCGAATGAGCAAACAAATGCCCGAAGAAGAAAAAATAAAACGCTCTGATTTTGTGATTTATAATGACGGCGAACACTCACTTATCAAGCAGGTCTTGGCAGTACATCGGGAACTAATTTGAGGGCTTCATTGCTTTATTGTTGTACTGTTTTATTGTTGTATTGTTTTTCGCGTAGCGAAAAACTTTCATTAACAATACAACAATGTAGCAATACAACCATAAAGCAATACAATTTTATGAAAAATAAAAAACAAACTTTTCTTTGGAAAATATTTTATCCAGATAATGACGATGTGTCTTATCTGTTTGGCACCATGCACGTAAAGGACAATCGTGCATTTGGGGCATTGCCGATAGTAGAAGAAAAAATAAATGCCTGTGACACCTTTGCCGCTGAATTTGATTTTGGTACAGCCAATGCCAGTCAAATGAATTACCAAGCATTACTCCCTGATAATCAGATATTAAAAGACCTCTTTAAGCCAAAAAAATACAACATACTTTGTGAATTATTTTTGCAACAAACAGGTATGGATATTGAGCCTTTCACCAATCAAAAACCCTTTTTCATTTACCAATTGCTCACCGAAACCCTCTTTAAAGAAGACATGCCCTTCGCGCTCGACCATCATTTGTACGAGTACGCCAAAGCACAAGGCAAAACCCTTACAGGTGTAGAGACTTTTGCCGAACAACTCGCTATTCTCGATAATATTTCTATCGAAGAACAAGCAAAAATCCTCAACAAATCCGTCAAAAATTTTAAGCAGTACCGCCGTCAACTCAAAAAACTCACGTACCTTTACCAGTCCGGTCGCCTTCAACAACTCAACAAATCTGCCCGAAAAAGCATGGGCAAACTCCGCAAAATGATGATTGATGACCGCAACATCATCATGGCAGAGCGAATCGCCAAAATGACTGCCGAACAATCTACCTTTGTCGCCATCGGTGCAGGGCATTTGGGCGGCAAAAAAGGCGTACTCCGACTCCTCAAACAAGAAGGTATGAAAGTGAAACCTGTGAATTAGTTGATTGGTGAATCGGTTAATTGGTTTATCAGGTAAATTATCTGATAGCCTGATTAACCAATTAACTAATCAACCGATCAACCAGAGCTATGCGAACCATACACCCGCACGAGATATTACTCCTTCGCATCCTCACCTGTTCTGTATTTGCGGGTCGGGCATGGCAGCATATTTTTTGGGACATCCCCATACGTGCCTTCGCATGGGATGAAAATCTCTTCAAAACACCCATCGAAACCCTCACCCGAATGACATGGAACGAATACGTCACCAGCATGACCGCCGATGCATGGCTACAAGGCATCACACAAGCACTCGGCGTACTGTGCATTGCCTGTGCCATAGCTGCGTGGCTCATTCGTCCGCATACAAAATGGCTCGGCATACTCCTCAAAATCGGTGGTGGCTACCTTATCTTACTCTTTCTGATGTACTGGAAAGAACGCTTCCAAAGCAGCGGCATGTTTATCGAACACACCATTCAATGGGCAACACCCTTCATGCTCGTATATGCCGTTATTCATCAAAAAAATACTGCCACATTTCGGTTTTGGATAAAAGTTGCGATTGCGCTCACCTTCATCGGGCATGGCTTGTACGCCTTCGGCTACTATCCCGTTCCCGGCAATTTCACAGAAATGATGGTCAGCGTATTCGGACTGTCCGACAGTACCGCATTATGGTGGCTCAAGGTCGCCGGAGTCGTAGATTTTATCGCTGCCGCAGCCCTGTTTATTCCGCGCATCGTCACCCCCGCTATTTGGTACTGCATTGTATGGGGAACGATCACCGCATTTGCACGTATCGTCTCCAATTTCACCTTCGACCTCCCGCTCGATAGCCTCCACCAATGGCTACACGAAACCATCTTCCGCCTGCCTCATGGCGGTATTCCCCTCTTATTATTATGGTTGATAAAAAAAGAGTAATTTTGTACGTAGCGTAACGCCTCCGGCTTGCGCCACGTATTATCGACAAGCTAAGGTGACGCAAGCCGGAGGTATTACGCTACGTGGCTACCTGTTTTATTTTTATAATTAAATTATTTATTAATAACAATATTTAAATTTAAAATATTTATTACCTGATATTCGACCGCTCTTTTCTACTCTATTTTTAATTATGACTGACTTAAATATTACCACCATACAAAGCCAACTCCACTGGGAAGATGCTGCTGCAAACCGCAGAATGTTTGATGAAAAATTAGCAACATTAGCGGGAAAAACCGATGTGGTCATACTACCCGAAATGTTTACGACAGGCTTTAGTATGAACGCTGCAAAACTGGCGGAAAACATGACCGGAGCAACCATGCAATGGCTGGCAGACCACGCACAACGCTTGGACGCTGCGGTGACAGGCAGTTTGATTATCAAAGAAAATGACAACTATTATAATCGCCTGATATGGATGCGCCCTGACGGAAATTATGCTACTTACGACAAACGCCACCTGTTCACTATGGCAAAAGAACACTTGACTTATACGGCTGGTAATCAACGCCTTACTGTCGAGTGGCGGGCTTGGCGGGTCTGTCCTTTGGTGTGTTATGATTTACGATTTCCGGTATGGGCGCGTAATACCGATGATTATGATCTATTGATTTATACAGCGAATTGGCCCTCTATGCGTGCTTATGCCTGGCGCACACTTTTACACGCACGCGCCATCGAAAACCAAGCCTATACAGTGGGTGTCAATCGTGTGGGTAAGGATGCCAATGATTTTCCATACTCCGGCGATACCATGATTATTGACCCTTCGGGCGCAGAAATTTTATATCATACAACAAATATAGAGGATGTACATACCCTCACTCTTTCTTACGAACATCTGCAACAGGTCAGAAAAAAATTACCTTTCCTGGCAGATAAAGATACTTTTTCGCTCACCATATAGGTGAACTTCCCAGTCTTATAGCCCTTTTTTAATTCTGTCCGTTGAATTTAATTTTACTGATATAATATTTTTATAATTTAATTTTGTCCACCTACTTATTTTTTATTAATGAATGAAAAAACCACATCAACCTTCCAATCCGCCAAATCCGCATTCCGCTACATCTTACCACTTTTGCATTTAATATTTTTCATTTTTCATTTTTCATTTTATGCAAATGCTCAATCCCTAAAAGGCATCACCTTTGAACCCAACCTACACTACGGGCGCATCATCAAACATACCGGGAAATTTGCCGCCGACATTCAAGGCAACACCTTCGGGCTTGAACTCAACCTCATTAAAAAAACCTACGGCAAACAGGACTGGCAGACACATCAAGGCTACCCTGCCTTCGGCTTGGCGGTGAGTTATTTTAATTTTGGTGATAAAAAAATCTTCGGTAGTGCCTTTGGTCTGGTGCCTAATTTTACGGTCAAATTTTTACAAAACAAAAAACGTCTGCATGGTCATTTTCGATTGGGTGTGGGGGCAGCTTATCTCAATCAAATTTATAATGTAGTAGATAATGCAGAAAATAATGCCATTGGCTCACACCTCAATGCCATGATTACTTTTCGCTTGGGAACGGGCTATCGTATCAATGACAAATGGGTATTGCAAAGCTCCGTTTCTTACAATCATTTCTCCAATGGTGCTTCTACCCTACCCAATTTGGGTCTGAATATCCCCACCCTCAATATCGGTGCGACTTACACGCCACAACCGCTGAAAAAAGAAGACTTCCTGCCTACCCGTACACCACGTAAACGCGACACTCGTACCCACATCAGTTTGATGCAAGCCATTACATTGACTGAAACCATCACACCGGGCGGACCAAAATATCCAACACATATCACGACACTTTCGGTGGGGCGGCACTTGGGTTATGCCAATCGTATGTCGGTCGGCTTCGAGTACGAATTTAATTATGCCGTTTACGAATTTATGAACCACATCGGCTTGTTTGAGACTCAAGCCCAACGACGCAGAAATGCCTCGCGGGCTACATTTTTTGTTGTGGACGAGGTGACACTTGGCAATGTCAGTCTGTGGTTTCAGGCAGGTACTTACCTCACCCGTTCTTATCAACAACAAGGCGTATTTTTTACAAAATTGGGTGTACGATATTACGTTCCGCTTTCACAGGCAAAGCCCTTGAAGACACATTTTGGCGTATATATCAAAGCCCATCAGGTGGTCGCGGAATATGTTTGTTTTGGAGTTGGTTTGAGTTTCTGACGTAATGCACCCGTAGAACAGTTTAATTTACAGGCTTCATACCCAACACTTCCTCCGCAAATTTGAACGTCTCTTTTCTCACAGATTCCAAGTCTTTATTTTGCAAGCCCGAAGGCAGTACGTGCGTACCATTCGGAAATGCTACAAGGCGTTTTTTATCGTCAGGCGTGTCTATTTTTTTATACAATTTTTTGATTGCCGGAATCGAAATAACGCTATCCTTTTCATCATCATTTTTATAATAATAACCAATAAAAACCGGATGCGTAATTTCTTCATAAATCTCCGGTTTCATAGCAGTATTCACCAAGCTACGTACAGCAGCAAGCCCTTCCAGTCGATAGGTCATCGTCCAATACGGATGGCAGGATTCGGGCATATTGGGTATCGTCCTATAATCGCTGCCTGCCATATATTTTGCCATTTTCATCCCCCACGGACTGACGAGTAGCCGCGATTTTTTATCTCTTATATCTGCATTGGGCGAGTACATAATATGTGCATGTATCAAGTCGGGATTATAAGAAGAAATATACGTGCCGAGCGTACTTCCTGTGGAGCAAGACATCAAAATCACCTTCTCGCCCAAAGCCGAACCTATCTGAATAGCACGTCGGGCAGAAAGAATTAAGTCCTTGGGCATCAGCTCTTTAAATGACTCTTTATCATCCCTGCCATGTCCGGCAAGCAAGGGGATATAAAGGTTGGCACCATAGCGTTTGGCAAACTCGCGGTGTATGGGATCACCTTCCATACCGCTTGCAGAAAAACCATGAAGATAGACCACACTATATTCCGTTTTACGCAACGAATCTGCCCAAATAATACGAGGTTCGTTCCCCGGTTTCAGGTTTTCGGTATCTTTTACTTTAATGCGGTCTTCCAAAACAGGCAGGGGAAGATTAGAGCGTTTAATTTCTACTTCTCCATCCTTCCAATCATCAAACTGTGGGCGAGGTCCGACCAAGTAGGCAAACAAAATCAATAAGGGAATGATATAGTATATTCTTTTCATGTTTCAAAAATAATAAATATAAATTGAAAAAGGAGTCTCTTACAAGCCGACTTTTACATTGTAATTATTTTAATTTAAATAAATTATTGATTTTTAAATATTTATAAAATTAAATATTTTTAACTTAAATAAATTTCAATATTAAAAATAAAATATTAGCCAGTATTTTATAAATTATTAAAATTTTAAATAAAATAAAAAAATAAGTAAACCGTTTGCTAAACTTTTCGAGTTTGGTAAACGTAGGTATATCGCCAAGCATTAGTAATTATCTATAAATCAGTGTATTACAACATTTACCGACTATTCGCCTAAGCTTGCCCAAAACTGAGACTCCCTGTAGCGGCTGTCTTTAGCTCCGATAGCTATCGGAGAGAAGGTTCTCCAGAACCTTTAACTCGCGTATATTTGCGCCAACGTGAATGCTCCCCTACGGTCGTGGGCAGCTAAAGACAGCCCGTACTAGTAGCCACTTTGAGCAAACTTAGGGACATAGCCCGTTTACCAAACTTTTTGAAGTTGAGTAAACGGAGGACTTAGTCTTGTGGGCTATTATCAAACAAATCAACAATCACCACATTATTCTTATCTTTACCCCCATGAATTTGACAATTGACATTGGTAATTCGCGTACCAAATTAGGTATATTCAATGGGCAGCAACTCATTGAACGCCCCGTTTTGAAAGTGGTGAGTGTGGCAGAGATTGAGACGATTATTAATGCCTATCATATTGATAAAGCTATCCTTTCTACTGTGGCATCGTACCCTCCTGAGTTAGATATTTTTTTACAAAAAAAATTATTTTATTTAAAATTAGAAAAAGACACACCTCTGCCCATTCGTAATGCCTACAAAACACCCGAAACTTTGGGCAAAGATCGCATAGCGGCGGCGGCGGGTGCCTGGCAATTATTTCCCAATCAACACTCGCTAGTGATAGATGCCGGAACTTGTATTACGGTGGATTTTGTACATCAGGATGGAGTCTATATGGGCGGCACGATTACGCCGGGCATTAGCTTGCGCTATAAGGCGATGCACCAATTTACCTCAAAATTACCAATGGTCAAAAGGCAGCGTTTGGAGGGTTTCATTGGTTATAGTACGGAAACTTGTATGAGAGTTGGCGCACAAATGGGAACGGTTTTGGAAATAGACGGCTTTATTTCGCGGTATAAAGCCGAATTTGGTGAAATAAACGTTATAATGACCGGCGGCGACGCGAATTATTTTGTTACTGAACTGAAAAGTGAGATATTTGCACGCCCAAATCTTGTACTGACAGGATTGAACGAAATTTTAGCATATAATTTTAATGATGCTTAAATGCAATAATGCTTTAATGTGATAATATTTTCCTCATTAACGCATTATCACATTATAGCATTTAAGCATTATCAAAGACAATCATTAGTTAATGAGATATATAAGCATCCTTAGTGTTTTATTATTCATCGGATGGAATCCGGTATTTTCACAAATACAAGACAACTCGCCATATTCCAGATTTGGTTTGGGCGACCTTAACTCCCCGACCCTCTCTGCCAATAGTGCTATGGGCGGATTGACTGCCGCTTATAATAGTATTTATTACCTCAATCCAAGCAATCCGGCGACGTATAGCGTTTTGAGATATACTGCTTTTGAAACAGGTATAGACGCTACCTTCTCACGCTTGGCGACCGGCGACCAACAGTTGAACAAACAAACAGGTAACTTGTCTTATTTTGCTTTGGGCTTCCCGATGCTCAACCCGCTTAACCGAGCAACCAAAAAGAAGGATTATCCTTTTGATTGGGGAGCGAGTTTTGGTTTAGTGCCGCATAGCCGCATAGCTTATAATATAGAAAGTGTCTCTGCCAACGAGGTTCTTGTAGATACCATAAGACGATATAGTACAGGCAAAGGACAGCGATACAAGCTATACTTCGGAACAGGCTTTCGCTTCAAGGGCTTATCTGCCGGCTTCAATGCCAATTATTTATTTGGCAAAGTCACTCGTGAGTTGTTCGTGGATTTTCAAAATCAAATCGCTTTTCTCAACGATGTCTCCGCCAGTAATATCAACACCAGTGGCTGGTTTTGGGATTTTGGCTTACAATATCAATATACACTCAACAAACTCAGCGACCCCGCAGAAGAGCGCAAACGACGCAACAAAACGCACATTATCGTAGGTGCTACGATGACCCCCAGCACCTCCGTCAAACTTCGGGGAGAGGATGCTTTGGGGCGTACTCGCGACAGTTATGCTAACTATGAAAGTATCCGCGAACACGCTTTTTTTGCTTACGATGATACTATATATAATAATGTCGTGGATAATGTGATGCGCTTGCCAAGTAGTTTTGGTCTAGGGATTACACTCAAAAAAGACCGTCGTTTTACAGTAGGCGCAGAGTATTCGGTGACCAATTGGGAACAATACGAAAATGAGGTCGTTCCTGAAACACTTGCCAATACATGGCGCGGCGCATTTGGTATAGAAATCACACCTAATGACCGCAGCCTTGATTTTCTCCAACGGGTGCGCTATCGTGCAGGAGCGCATTATGCCACCGACCCGCGTACTATTGACGGCGAGCAATTCAACAATTATGGCCTCACATTGGGCTTTGGGCTGCCAATTATCTTACCGCGTGGTGTGCCTTCCTTTGTCAATTTCGGCTTCGAACTCGGACGACAAGGCAATCCCGATGTACTGCAAGAAACTTATTTTAAAACTTCCCTATCTTTTACTTTCAATGATAATTCTTGGTTTTACAAACAGAAATATAGATAGACAATTAAAATGTAGAATGTAGAATGTAAAATAATAAATGTAAAAGTGTCGATAGGACATGAAGTTATTTTTGTTTTTTATTTTAAAAAAATATTTATAAATTACTTATTTTCAATTAAAAAAACATTATAAAAAAATAACTTCATACTCTATCGACACTTTTACATTTTACATTCATTATTTTACATTTTAAATTAAAAAAAATACGTCCTATCGACACTCTCACACTCTACACTCTCACACTCTACACTCTCCCGCTCAATTACCTATCAAAAAAATAGCCGGATGCTTATGCAAATCAGGCGGTGCTTGCTTTCGCCATTCGCCAATCGTGCGGGTACAAATGTATTGTGTGGGCAAGGTCAAATCCGCTGCAATGCAGAACCTTGTATGCGGACTCAAATGTTTAATGGCATCTGCAATCAAGGCATTATTGCGATAAGGAGTTTCTATAAAAATACGGGTTTGGCGTGTTGCTGACGATTGGTGTTCCTCGCGTTTGAGGGCTTTGATGCGTTCATTCGGTTTGGCGGGCAAATAACCCACGAAAGCAAATTGCTGCCCGTTCATGCCCGAAGCCATCAGTGCCAATAATATCGAAGAAGGACCAACAAACGGAATCACCTCCACACCTTTTTGGTGCGCCATTGCCACAATATCAGCCCCCGGATCTGCCACCCCCGGACATCCTGCTTCTGACAACACACCAATATCTTTTCCTTCAAAAATTTTATCCAAAAAAGTATTGCGTTCCGCTGCATCTGTATATTTATTCAATTCATAAAAAGTCATATCTCCGAAAGCTACAGGTGTAGCGATGCTTTTCAAAAAACGACGCGCCGTCTTTGGTCTTTCTGCAATAAAAATATCCAAGCGATGTACTACATCCAATACATATTGTGGCAATGTCTGTATCGCCCCTTCTCCCATTGCACTCGGAATTAAGTAAAGTTTACCTTGCATAAGTGTGTTGTTGTGTTGTTGTGTTGTTGTGTTGTTGTAAGTTTTTCTTTTTTTATTAAAAAAAATATGAGTGTGACACACATAAGTGGATTTATAATATCAAAATGATTCTTTGATTTAATAAATATAGATTGAGCGTGCTGTAATGACTGCTTTAGCTGTCAAGTGTAGTTTTAACTCAACATTCAATTACTTGAAAATCATT
>CALIZI010000266.1 GCA_938028705.1 uncultured Saprospiraceae bacterium
TGTTCGAGAAAAATAGGATGCGCCTAAAAGCGATACTCGTCTGACGAATCCCTTTGTTAAAATCGGATATTTAGGCAATCAAACGGTGGTTTACTATAAAAATATTCGTCTGACGAGTGTACCCTATTTTAATCGAACACCACCAGGTATTTACTTTTCATAAAAATTTAATTATCAACACTTTAAACATATAATTTATAAATCTTTATATAATTTTAACAAAAAAAATTAACAGAAAATTATCTAAATACTTTTCATCTTTGATTAGCAAATCTTGTTCATCTTTCGTTTTATTTGAGAGATGAATATTAGAACCTCATGAAGTTCCACATTCTTAATTTTTAAATACAATTTAAAAGGAAACATTATGCAAAAGACAATCTTTTCGCTCTGTCTGTTGGGACTTTGCACATTAATTTCGTGCAATAATAACAATATCCAACCTTTATGCACTACGTTTGAATCACACCTTGTATGGACTCCCGAAAATTTCAAAACGGACTACACTATTCAGTTCCCGTCAACTTACATTGGCAATGGTGATGACGGAAGTCCAAGTTATTATTTCAATAAGCATAGAAATGATAATAATGTATCGTTTTTTTGGACACATTGCAGCGTAGCTTCCTGTCAGGAATATGGTTTTGTACCACTTGATGTTACATTCCCGGATACTATTTCTGTTGCTTCAGCCGAAATTTTTAATACCGGCGGGCTTTTGGTCAGAAATGACCTGACACAACTCAAATTGTTCTGTGACAGCACAGAGATAAAAGCTGCATTTTACTATAATACATTAGCAGACGCAGACGGTGCTTTATTTTTGAAACAGGATGACGACCAGTATTATGCTGCCGTTTTGATGCACTATGACAGTACCGAACAACAGGAAGTGGAAGATATTTTGAAGACCATTCAGCCGGGTAGTGTTGCTCCGCCGGGTAATGATTAGGAGTACCCAACTATGAATTTCTAACTTAAAAGGCTCACAATAAATTACTTTGAGGTAGTCACTTTGGCGCAGGTGTTACGACAGCAAGCAAGTGCGAGTACCATTAAGCCTCATCGGTATGGAAAGAGAAAATGAAGCCGAATTTGAGCTAAAACTTGTCAGACATTTCCAAAATCTAGCGATACTACACATCTTTAATACTCCGTTTGGTAAACTTCAAAAAGTTTGCTAAACGTAAGTAATGCACTGATTTTTAGGTAATTACTAATATTTGTACTTCGTTTACGTTTACCAAACTCGAAAAGTTTAGCAAACGGGTTACTTATTTTTTTATTTTATTTAAAATATTTTTAATTTATAAAATGCTATTTTTTAATAAGATAAAAATATCTAAATAACGTTTATTTTGGAAATATTTGATATTCAAAACTTATGTAGTATCGTTAGATTTCCAAAATGTCTGACAAGTTTTAGCCCAAACTCAGACCGAAGAAAGCAAAAAGCAATTTCCCGAACTCACCACTACCGCTTGATTTAAATTCCAAAATCCTCTCGGCTAAGCCGAGACCAAATTCCAAGTTACGACACAATAAACGCCCCCACCGCCTTAGCCACATTCTGCCCGTCAATAGCCGCCGAAAGAATCCCTCCGGCATAGCCCGCCCCTTCACCGCAAGGGAACAGTCCGCTTACCTGTTCGTGCATATAGGTCTCGCGTACACGCGGGATGCGTATGGGTGAGCTTGTTCGACTTTCTACGCCTATCACATTGGCGGTTTCGGTATAGTAGCCCTTCATTTTTTGGTCAAATTGGAGGACGGCTTTTTGCAGTCGTTGGCTGATGCTTTTGGGCAGCAATGTGTGGAGTGGCGCAGGGTAAATACCCGGAATGTAGGAAGTATCATTGAGTGATTTTGAGGGTTTTCCGGCGGCAAAATCGGTCAGTCGCTGGGCGGGGGCTTGTTGGCTGCCGTTGCCTGCTGTGAACATGTTTTGTTCGACTTTTTTCTGAAATTCCAATCCGGCAAATACACCATGTTTCTGATAATCGGCAAGGTCTTCCGGCTCTATGGCAACCACCGTACCTGAGTTGGCAAAGTACGAATCGCGCTTCGACATAGACATGCCATTCACCACAATCTCACCGGGCGCAGTTGCTGCCGGCACCACCAAACCGCCCGGACACATACAAAAGGAAAATACACCGCGACCTTCTACCTGCGATACCAATTTATAACTCGATGCGGGTAGGTATTCGCCCCTTTTGGTGCCATGATATTGTATGTTGTCAATCAGATTTTGCGGATGCTCAATGCGTACACCGAGCGCGAATGGCTTACCTTCAATATGTATTTTATTTTTGTTTAATAAATAAAAAATATCGCGTGCTGAATGTCCTGTGGCAAGTATGACCGCATCTGCATGATATTCTTTTTCTATCGAATTTTTATCTTGTAAATGACGAACTAGCACACCTCGCATATCATTTTTTTCTACTATAAAATCCGTCACTAATGAATGAAAATGAATCTCGCCACCATGCTTCAAAATCGTCTCTCGAATGGCAGCTACGATGTTTGGTAATTTATTGGAACCAATATGTGGATGTGCATCAATGAGAATGTCGGACTTTGCGCCATGCTCTACAAGTAAACGTAGGATTTTGATATAATTCCCTCGTTTTGTGGAGCGTGTGTATAATTTACCATCTGAATATGTACCTGCACCGCCTTCGCCAAAACAGTAATTGGAATGTGGATGTACTTCACCGAATTGTTGTATAGCACGTAGGTCGCGGCGACGCTCGCGCACGTCTTTTCCACGTTCAAAGATAATAGGTTGGATACCCAATTCAATCAATTGCAAAGCCGCAAAATAGCCCGCCGGACCTGCGCCTACAATGATGACTTTCTTCGTTTTGCTTGGTAAAATTTGTAAGGAATCGAGTAAAGGTGCTTCGGCTTTTGGGGTTTCATTAACATAAACGGCTATGCGTAATACAACAAGTGGTTGTCGCTTACGGGCATCAATTGAGCGTTTAAGTTGAACGATTTGTGTGAGGTCATTATCGTCAATTCGTAATCGTCTGATGACTTCTTTTCTAATAAAATCATCATCCGCAGCTTGCTTGGGTAGCAAGCGCAATTCTAATTGTTGTATCATTTGTGTGCTTCCTTTTTATGGAAGAATGGTGTAAGTTCAAGTACAAGTGTCAAGCACAAGTTCAAAGGCAAAGATAATAAAAAAGGTCACTCTGTAAAGAATGACCTCGTCGTTTCGTATTGTTTCGTCAAGTGTATCAGTAAGCTACAAGTGGCATTTCTCCTACGAGTACAAAATCTTCGGAAGGGCATTGCCATTGTCCGCTTTTTTTATAGGTATTGATAGCAAATATTTTCAATCTTGTTTCAGGTACAGTCGTCTTGAAAAAGTATTTATTAATAATTTTCAAAGCATCAAAACGGTTTTTATTATTTATCCATTTTGCATCTATCTGCAACACAAAATCATTATTGAGAATAGGCACGAGACAAATATAATCCAGTTTGTGTTTACTATTACTGACTTCATCCACAAAATCTCGTAGCTGCTCCTTCATTTGATTTAAATATTGTCTATCCATGTTTTGAAACCGTTTGTACTATCAATGATAGCATTTAAGAAATTGGTTGCTTGTCTTGGTTCACAAGTACCACGTACACAATATCGGTAATTTTCAGACCATTCGCAAATGGTATTCCAGTTATCTGACAGGTCGTCATTATTTAGTTTAGCTATCTGAAACTTTCTCTTTAAACCGCTCAAAGTAATCAATCCCTCAAGGTCGTGGGTTTTAAAAGTCCTCAAAATTTTTCTATCTACGTCTGAATCTTCATGAAAAAAATTAGGAATTTCAAGTGCTTCACAAATTTTAGCTTTCAGCATCAATTCAACGGCATAGCCCGCCAGATAAATCGCTCCGTCATGAAAGCCATTATTGTGTAACAATTTCGCTTCTTCCAACCTCAAATCCGCTAAATCCCTGATTTCCTGTACCGTTTGCATTTGATTTTATTTGAACTTGCACTTGGTTCTTGCGCTTGCACTTTAAAACTTATCCATCATTTTCTGTTTCATTTTCTGAAATTCGGCTTCTGTGATTACTTTATCATCGCGCAATTTGGCGAGGTCTTGCAATTTTTTGAGGGCAGCGTCCATGTTGTCTATATTTTGTTCAACTACGGCATCTGCTGCTTCCGATTCAGCGGTGACTTCCGGTTCGGGTTTTGTTTGGGCTTCGGTATTACCTGCTTTTCTTCGGCGTTTGGGTTTGCCTTTGGGGGGTTCTTCTGTTTTTTTCTCTTCTTCATCTTTTCTGATGTCTTCGGCTACTTTTTTGCCTTTTTCAAATTGCTCCGAATAATACTTTCGCAATCTGTCCACATCAAAATCAAGAAATGTTCCGCCTGTTTCAAAGTGTTGTTTGAAAACCTGACCAAGTGCAAAAGTCGAAGCACCGGACAGCACAGGCATTGCCACGCTACCCACTATCGAACCAATACCGGGTATCAGTTTAATAGCACTCGCACCCACGCGCGCCATGCTCGACCCTACGAGTGTCGTAATCAGACTTTTACCTTGCATTTCATTAAAATCCACGCCATAGACACGGCTCATCTGTTTAATCATATCCAACTGAACGGCACTGACCGCCGCTACGTCGGCAATCGGCAGGGGAATTAAGCCCGCACCCATAGCCCATACAATATGATTACGAATAATGGGATCAACAATTCCACCCATGTTATTATTATTTTGATTCATATAATCTCTTCGCATATTGAATAATTTTTTGACAAATTTATCAGAAAACTTCATTTATATAAACATTTTACGACAAAAAACCGCAGTTTTGCGACAAAATAAGAGTAGCGAGTAATGAGTAGCGAGTAGCGAGTTAATTTTTCGTTGCTTTTTACTCGCTACTCGCTACTCGAAAACTCTTTACTAATATGTCTTTAAAAGCCATTTCGCCGATTGACGGACGTTATCAAAGTAAAACGCAAGAATTATCAGCATATTTTTCTGAATACGCCTTGATTAAGTATCGCGTGCAGGTCGAAGTCGAATACTTCATTGCACTTTGCGAATTGCCTTTGCCACAGTTAAACGGCTTTGGCACACAGAATGTTGAAAGATTGCGAAATATTATTCGGTATTTCGGAGAGCCGCAAGCCGCTCGTATTAAGGCAATTGAAGCGAAAACGAACCATGATGTCAAAGCAGTGGAGTATTTTTTAAAAGAGGAATTTTCGGAACTTGGCTTGGGGCAGTGGCAGGAATTTATCCACTTCGCACTCACTTCGCAAGACATTAATAACACTGCCGTACCGCTTTCTTTGAAAGCTGCTTTGCATGAAGTATATGATGTTTTTTTTATAAAAATTATTGAAAAAATAAATGCCCTTTCGGGCGAATGGTCGGATGTGCCTATGCTCGCACGTACACATGGTCAAGCCGCCTCTCCTACCCTACTCGGTAAGGAATTTCAGGTATTTAGCGAGCGGTTAAATGTACAATTCAAACAATTGAAGGCTGTTCCTTTTTCCGCCAAATTTGGTGGTGCGACAGGGAATTTTAATGCTCACCATGTTGCGTATCCCGATATTAACTGGCGCGAATTTGCCGATGATTTTGTAACTAATCGCTTGGGCTTGCATCGCTCCCACCCTACCACACAGATTGAACATTACGATAATTTAGCTGCACATTTTCACGTACTTTCGCGTATCAATACCATTTTGATTGACCTCTGCCGCGATGTGTGGACTTATATTTCGATGGATTATTTCAAACAAAAAACCGTAGCGGGTGAAGTTGGGTCATCGGCAATGCCGCATAAAGTGAATCCGATTGATTTTGAAAATGCAGAGGGAAATCTTGGTCTGGCAAATGCAATTTTCGGACACCTTGCAGAGAAACTTCCTATCTCGCGATTGCAACGAGATCTGACGGATAGTACAGTGCTACGCAATATCGGCGTACCGATTGGGCATACCTTGATTGCTTTTAAATCTATCTTGAAAGGTTTGGATAAATTGGTGTTGAACGGCGCGAAATTGAACGCTGATTTGGAGCATAATTGGGCAGTAGTGGCAGAGGCAATACAGAATATTTTGAGACGCGAAGGCTACCCGAAACCTTATGAAGCATTAAAAGACCTGACGCGCGGTAGGGCAAGTATCGACAAGTCGGATATTCACGATTTTATAGATACATTAGCAGTGAGCAGCGAGGTAAAAACAGAACTGAAAAAGGTGAATCCGCAGAATTATGTCGGGATTAGCCGATAGTGACAACCTATTGATTTTTAATTTATATTCGACTATTGTATTTAAATTATTTTAATATTTTTTTATTTTAAAATATTTATAAATTATAAAAAATATTTATTAATTATTATTTTAATTTTATAAAAAATTATTATTTTTTATATATTAAAATCCCATTTGTTGAAGTATTTTATATACCAAAGATTCGATATGTTTTCTTTTATTTTGACTTTGTCGGGTAGGTAATTGCTGTATAAAAGGTTGAATAATTTGACGTTGAATGACCTGTTGAATTTGTGTTTTTTCAATGGTACTGTAAATCTTACGAGCTTCGCAAAACAACCAAAGTTCGAGTGCATAAACGGCGTGATGGCGCGGAAAATCTGACAGCAAATGAAGTACTTGAAGGGCTGTATTAGTGGAAGATGGATTGGAACGAGACATATTAGTTATGGTAAAATGATATATCTGTTCAAATCGTTCTATTCTATTTTCTTGTTTAAGCTGATAAATATTTGAGTTAGTCATTGGTACTTTTCTTTAAGTATGATTGTTAATTTCTAAATGACAATACAAACTTACAGCCTTATCATATTAATTTCAATTAAGATTTTGGGCAAAAATCCGCTAAAAATGAATAGAAAATTTATTTAAAATACTGATAATCAAATAGTTATAATTTCTATTAGAATAATAAAATTTGCAAATATTGGTATAAAAACTGCCTATTCAAGGCTAATATTCTAATCAAAAGTTTGTAAATACAAAAAGGGCTATCCTTTCGGACAGCCCTTTTTGTTATTGTATAAAAAACAGTGTTTTTATTATTGTTTCACGACTTTCACCGGCGCACTAATCGCCGATTGATTCGTAATTTGAACAAAATAAATTCCCGCTTCCAATGATTCACGAATAGTATGTGTACCCTGTAAAGCAGCGATATTTGTGCGATACACCAATTGACCGAGTGCATTGCGAACTTCAAGGGCAGTGTTGTCATCTATACTTTCGAGCTTGTAATCAAGATTCAATTCCGAAGTAAATGGATTCGGAAAAGCAGTCAGACGGATACTGTCGTCAATATCTTCAACACCTACCACGTCAGTCACTTCCAATAAATCAACACCTGCTTCTACAAGGTGTCCGCCGCCGTAGTCACCCGCCTCAAAAATGATTTGCATGGTCGAAGTCACAGTAGGAAAATGATCTTTCACGCTGATAGATTGCGCTTGCCATACTCCGACGGACTGGTCAATAGTTTGTACAATAACAGTCGTATTGCCATCTGTAAGTCTTACTTCAAGTCTGTCATTTGGTGTACTTCCCTGTGCACCACCGGCATTCACAAACCATGTATGGTAAGAAATCTGAGGGTCATTCATCATCGTCAAATCCATTGTGGGTGAAGTGAGTACCGTAATACCATCATCTATATCATCGTCACCTGCTCCTCCACCGCCGTTTCCAGTGGTATAGCATTGGTCTCCAAGGTCAGTGGTCAGGTCAAATTCCGGATTTACAGGACCATTGAAATCCGTACCAATCGGATCGGCTCTTTCCCAAGTACCCGTAGCGGCATTGCCTGTTACCGTCCAGCCCAAATCCAGTACAAATTCATCTTTAATACCTTCATCCAATGGAATAGTTGATGTCACAGGACTATCAACCACTTGCCCCGAAACGAGTTTGGTATTGAAACCCCATTTGCCTGCATATATTTCGTAAGTATCACCGGTGATAGTGCCGCTAAAATTACCGGAACCGTCAGTTGTGAGGTTATAAGTATTACTTGGACTTTCCATATATACCACAGCTCCTTCGATAGGTACATTCGTGACCGCATTGACGACCTGCCCCGTAAAACTATACGTTGGCTTAGGCATCAGTGCTATATCTTGTATCGTGACCTCTCCATTGGCAAGCGACACAGAAACGGTCTGCGGGAAGTAAGCAGGATGGCTAAAGGTAACATCGTAAGTACCCGCCGTAGCATAACCAAGACCATAATCGCCGGAAATATCCGAATTACTATTAGCAGTAACTGTGGTAAATTCGATACTTGCTTCCGAAATAGCGGCACCGGTATTGGCATCCGTTACTTGACCTTCAAGGTAACAGGCACGCACATAATCCGGCATGAGTACATCCAATGTACCTTCCAAATTAGACGCTAAAATAATGCCCGAAGGAAAAAACGGAAAGGCTCCCCAACAACCGCTGAAGCCACCGTCAGGACCATCATAAGTATCATAATTGCCTGTTTCTACCATAATATCCGGCTTGTTGGCATCTACGATAATGATACCATCGGTGTAGTGAGAAATGACCAAAAAATCGTCTTTTACATGTACATTATGCGGTATTACACCATTGCCTTCGGTAGCCGCAGGGCGAAATCTATCTAACTCTTTAATATCATTCAAGTCAGAAATATCGTAGGCTCCTGTGTAGGCATTACCTGTTTCATCGGTTGTAAATATGGTCTTGCTATCGTCAGAGAGCCAGGCGTTGTGTGTAAAATTAAACGGGGTGGACTGCGAAGCCAATACCGTAATATTACTTTTATCCGATACATCATGTACCCTAAATACCCCATCATAAATATCAGAGGTGTACATCATGTTGTCGCGTGTATATACATCGTGTGCATACACCGCAGCGGCTGTACCTGCTAAGGTCGGATTATTAGGGTCGTCATTGAGGTCGTAAATAATGATACCACCATTGTTCAAATTGGAACCTGCCACATACAAATAACCAAATTCATCAATGTATAAATTGTGAATGGTCTGTAATTGTGCGCCATTGAGCATGGGTTGAAATTCCAGATAGGTCACACTATCGGGCAAGCTGACCAAGTCGATAATAGCTACCCCTCCGGCAGATTCATTGCTGACATAAGCATGGTGATTCCACGTTTTGAGGTCGCGCCATGTAGTGTTGGCTCCGGGTACAAAGTCCACCTCCACTACATTAGTCGGGTCGGCAAGGCTGACAATGGACGTACCGGTGCGAAGCCCCACCAAGGCATATTCCGTATCGTCGGGTGCTACATAGCCCCATACATCATTACCACCAGTACTATATTGCAGTTGGTCAAGTAATACTACATTAGTTGGGGCTGATTGTCCATACATTGCACTTATGCAAAATACGAATACACAGGTAAAAATACTTTTCATGTTATAAATTAGTGTTTAGTTTGTCAGTTGAACAGATAATCAGATAATTGGTTGAACAGGTAATTAAATTATTTTATAATTTATATTTTTTTTAATAAGAATATTTCATAAAATAAATTTATTTTAAAATAATAAAAAAAATAAATTTATCTGATTGCCTGTTCAACTAATTACCTGTTCAACTGCTCAACGAGCTACTGTTTAAAGACTTTCACCGGCATACTGAGTGCATTGCCATTGGCAATTTGGACAAAGTATATTCCGGCTTCTAATGGGGTGTTAATGGTATGTGTACCTTGCCTGACACCAATATCAGCCCGATACACCAACTGCCCTAATGTATTTCTGACTTCAAGGGCAGTATTAGCCCCATACGTCATTGCCTTCTGCTGCGTATTGTACTTGGTCAAGTAAAGTAATATTGAGGTCTTGTGCGTACATCGTACAGCAGCAAATGGCTAATGAGCAGGTCAAAATATTTTTCATAGTTTTAAAAATTTTACAGGAATTAAAAAGTAGATTGTATTAAAGTATTCGCTCATTTGTACTATAAGGTGAAAATCGTTATTGTAATGTAAAATAATAAGTATAAAAGTGTATGACGTAATTTTTTTTATAAAAAACTAATTTACAACAATTTATAAATAAAATAACTTTAAAATAAATAATTTTACATTGCAATGATATTTTCATATTTTGTACTTTCACCTTTTAATACAGATGAGCGAAAGTATTTGTTTTAAAAATATTTTTAATGATAATAAATGTAATTATGAAGTTATTTTATAAATTATAAAAATATTTATTTCAATAAAATCCATTAATTGAATTTTAATTTATGAATTAAAAATTATATAATAATAAAATATTTTTTTTGTTATCTTGACAATATCATGTTCGATTTTTATTTAATATAGTTAGCATTTTGCTCTTGAATTTGGGCTAAAACTCGTCTGATATTTTCAAAATTCACCGATGATGTCATATTTTTTCAGCAATGTTTAAATGTCTGACGAGTTTTAGCCCAAATTCGGAAAAAATATCCCATGTTAAACACAAACATATTTTTATTTTTAAAACATAACATTATCAAGCTATGAGGTTTAACGATAAAAAATCTGATTTATACAATAAATATTTTAATAAAATAAAATTCACTCTAAATAATTGATTATCAAAGTCGTAGATAAGTTTATCCAATTGGTTGACACTTCATACGATAGTAATTTTACACAAAATATAAGTAAGCCGTTTGGTAAACTTTTCAAGTTTGCTAAACGTGGGTAAGGCACTGAAATTCATAATTAGCTAAAAATCA
>CALIZI010000267.1 GCA_938028705.1 uncultured Saprospiraceae bacterium
TTAGGTTTAAAATTATACTTTTTATTTTACAAAATGTTTCATTGTTATATTGCTATATTGTTGATAAACAGTTATTTATGATTTAATTGTGACTATATACAACAATAAAACAATGTAACAATCTAACCATAAAGCAGTATAAGCCACCCCATACAAAAACGAGGTGGCTTTAAAGTATATAAATGTATTTTATGTATTTATTTTTCAATAGAAATTGCTGTTTTTTGCCTGATACCAATCAATGAGGTAATCAACATCAGTAGCCCTAAAATTATCAATCCCCATTCACCAACTGTGGGAACTTCATCAATGGATTGACCGGAAACCTGTGCTTCTAACACCAAAGTACAGCCATTAGCATCAGTAATGGTGACGCTGTATGTTCCTGCCGAAAGGTTAGAAATGGTTTGAGTTGTCTCTCCCGTATTCCATGAATAGCTCAAAGGTGGTGTACCTCCCGCTGCCGTTACTGTTGCCTGTCCGTCACTATTGCCGTCAGTAGCAGGCGTAGTGTTGATTTGTCCAAGGATTTCAGGATATTCGCTTACGGTAAAACTTACAACGGTTTGGTCACCAATACTATTGGTTACCGTAACGTCATAATCGCCGGGAGCAAGATTGCCCGGATTTGGACCTTGTATGTTTGGATCACTCCATGTGTAGGTGAATGGCGGATAATTATCAGCCAAGACATTAACTACACCATTAGCTGCACCAAAACAAGATATGGGGTTGGGGTCGGAGAGTTGAGCAGTAAGCGGCAAGTGAAATTCCAATGCCCCCATATCTACCGTACCATCTACGATACGTATAATATTATCCGTAAAATCTGTAGTCGATTGAACGAAATTATTGTCTCCTGCATCAATCGCCGGAGAACCCGCAGACAGGCTGAAATCACATTGTGTAACATCTGTAAATAAAGGATCGACCGCAAAAAGATTACCACCCAAGTCTTGCGCTCCGGGAATAAATGGCAACATATCCGAAAAGTTGTTTGCCTCAAAAATATTATGAGAAGTAATAAAAGAATTACCGACAAGTACTCCTTCCGGCAAACCGTCATTATCATAAAAAATGCAATTATAAAGATGTAATTCGCCACCCGATAAGTTGTAAATAACAGGTGCTATGGTAGTGGCACTATTTTTATGAAATGTGCAGTTGTAATAAAATACAGGAGGCACAGTATTTTCAAGCGTAGCTCCTCCTGCCCCGCTTCTGTTTTCATCAAATATGCAATTTATATAAGTACAATTATAATTTAAATCGTTGGTAATTGCACCACCTCTACCCGTAGAACTGTTTTGTTTAAATAAACAATTGATGTATCCTGTCGTAGCATCTCCCGGACCCGTTCCCCATATAGCACCGCCCCTACCTGCTCCTCCATCTTCAGATTTATTATTGATAAAAGAAGTATTGCTTACCGTAGCATTCAAAACAAAACCACTTCCTACACCAAACCTCAAAGCACCGGCTCTTTCATTATTGACATTATTATTTCTAAAAGTACAATTCTGAATGTTTACAGTTATGTTACCTGTGGAAGCGGCAAATATCGCTCCTGCCCCTGTATTACCATTTCCTTCTCCGCTTTCTATCGTAAAGCCATCTATAATGATAGTTCCCACAGCACCAAGCGCATCTATAATTCGCTCGGCATTATCGGTGCGGTTTTGAAAGGTGATTGTCAGTGGGTTAGTATTGACTGTAATAATGTCATCTCCATTATAATCGCCACTTAAAATAGTGGGATTATTACCGAGAACTCTATCTTGTAGCGTCATCTCTGTACCCGCAAATCCGCCATAGAGAGATAATGAATTGCTGATAACAAAAGACTCTGTTGTATTTCCGGTTGCGGAGGGGAAGTAAGTGCCTCCTGCAACCCATATTTCGGCTCCTACAGCGGCATTTTGTATAGTGTTCCGCAGTTCTGTGTAAGCATCATTCCAGGAAGAACCATCATTATTTCCTGTAGCTTGTTGATTGACAAAAATTTGAGCATTGACAAAAAATGGAAAAACGAGAAGAAAAACGGTTATTAGGTTGGTCTGTTTCATTTTAATTTAATTTTGTAGTACAAAATATCAATGATGCAAGTAACGATTAATTTGCTATTGAAAAAAGGAACAGTTTTGCCCATTTTTACAAATCAAAAAGTTTGAATCGCTTTATTAATAATTCAAAGGTACTACAATATCATCCGATATAGAATTACATATTTCGTACTTTTCCATTAAAAAATAACATAAAAAAGTATATTAAATCTTAATTTAAGATAAATTAAGTCATTGGTTTTCAGTAAATTATTATAATTATTTGCAATAAAAATTAGATAAACTTTCCGTTTTTTACGGGTTTTTTTAGTGGAAAATTGTTTTTGTTCTTTGCCATTCATCGCCTTCCAAAGCCCGATATGTACTTTTTCGGCAACTTCAAAGGAGACATTTTCGCACAGATAATCTACAATCTCCTCTATATTGTGCTTCTATGACAGGCTCAAATATTACTCGGTAGATTTCTTCTTCAGCCATGCATCAGACCTTTTTTGAGTTCATCAAAGGTGAGGTAATTACCGTTTTTACGGATTCCTGATTTTAATTATGGCGAACTCGCCATAATTAAACCCTGCACTTACCAATTGTTGCGACATGTCGCAACAATTCACATTTAAATAAAGTCAAATTCATTCTTCTTTAATATTCTTTTCAAAACTCCAAATAAGTTTGCTATCTTAGCCACTACTTCTATTCGTTGCTAATCTATCAAATTTGGTTAATGAATCTCGCACTCGCCAATTGTTGCGACATGTCGCAACAATTCAAATAGCAAAAATTATAATCTTGCGTTTCGCTTATTTTGAAGTGAGAAAATGAAATTTGTTTTATGATTATCAACGATTTAAAAATTAGACAATAATTACATTTAATTAATTTTAAATTTGAATTAATCAGATGTCACCAAAATTAATTTCAATATTACTTTTCAAAAATTAATTTAAATATATAAAAATTTGATTATCAACTTATGTTTCGCACCCAATTTTTGATTTTTGATATTTAAACCTTTTTTGGCGTAAAAATGCAAAAAACTCACTTTTACTATGTCACAATTTTTATAAAAAAATAAAAATAGTCAATTGCTAAATTTTTCATTCAAAATATCAAGGCATTTTGTTCATAAAAGCATTAGATTTTTGCTTTTTCGTATTCCGATTTAGGATATTCGCTTACGATAAAACTTACAACGGTTTGGTCACCAATACTAAATGAAGGATACACTTCGATATTCGTCATTCCTTGTTCGATATTCGATATTCAAAAAGTCTCATTCACTTCACTGCCACATACAAATAATACCAGCCGTCAGCGGTTTCGTTGGCACCGAGAATGCCCGGATTTTTATTACTGAGTTCCTTTTGAAATTTATCAATATAGGCAGCTTCCAAATCTTTAATGATACCGAGGTCTTTGCTTTTGGTCAATAAAAATAAATGCTTGTATTTGCCGCCATAATTGCCGAGTCTGCCGTAGGGATCGCCCGTTCTGCCAATTTTACGGGTTTTGTATTTTGCCATGATTTCTTTGAGGGCTTTTGTGATTTTTCGCTTTGCCCCCGGCGGACTAAAGGTCTCAAAATCAAAAAGATATTGCTCGTGAGTATTGGCAGGGTTGGAGTTGTTAGTGTCTTTTTCCTTATTGTCCTCGGCTTTCTTTTTATCACGTTGGGCTTCTTCTTCAAATTTCTTTCTGGAGTTTTCTAAAATAACCATAGTGGTGAAGGCAATGATGCCACCTACGATAACTCTTGCTAAAAAATTCATAATATTTATTTTATTAATATTGTGGTTCTTGGTTGTAGTGTTGTAGTTCTTGATTCTAAGACGAGACAAATGAATTACGACACTAAAAATGATAACACCAAATTTACGCCAAAATCAAAAAAGGCTGCCCTTACAGACAGCCTTTGGAAGAGATTGGGTGTGTAAAAAGATGTTTTGATAGTTCTAAGTGTTGAGGTTCTTGGTTCGCTTGTCTCATCTTAGAACAAAGAACCTCAACACTAGGAACTCACTTATTAATCATTTCCAAATACGAACTGTTCTGTAAACACTTTTTCGCCTTGTATGATATTTAGGAAATAAGTGCCTTTGGGGGCAGTTGAAATATCAATTTGATTGTCGTAGCGTCCGTTGAAATCTTTGATGTTTTCCCGATAGACTTCTTTTCCACTGACATCAATGATGCTGATGGTAGTTAGTGCTTTGCTCCATGTAGAAAACCTGACGGTAAAAGTACCATTATTTGGATTGGGAAACAAATCTATATCGTCCAATTCCAATTCCCGATTGGTATCGATGCCCATATCAGGTATGTCGGCTTCGCTGTTTTCTTTGATGATAATAATTTCTTTGGTGGTCATGGCATTGGTATTGATTTCACCTGTGGCACAGTCGCACGGGCTGAATACATCGTCTTGCGTTTGATTGCTCAAGGTGGCTTTGATACGCTTTTTCTTACCATCGCGCAACACCTGTACTCTGATGACATCGCCCGGCTCGTACTCGGAAATAATATCCACTACATCCTTTACACTGCTTACGCGAGTGCGGTTGATTTTTCGTAAAATATCGCCTTGTAAAATACCTGCCGCTTCTGCACCGGTATTTTGTACAATACCTGTAATTTCGACATCGTAGCTATCAACATCGCGGTCTCTTTCTTCCATATAAATACCCAAAAACGGTGTACTGCAACGCTTCTCACAGTCAGCTTTCGTGTGCTTCATCCAACGGGCTTTGTCGTCGGGTGAGCAAGTCTGATGATGGCGGTGTCTGTGGTGTCTTTTGCGTGTGGGCATACCGGGTACTAGGGTGACGGTCTGCTCTGTGCCGTCACGTTTGAAGGTGACATCGGTATTGGTTCCGGGCAATGCTCTCGTCATAGCATGTACCACATCATCGGCAGTGCTGACGGAGATTTCACCGATTTTGAGGAGTTGGTCACCGACTTCTAGACCTGCATTGGCGGCGGCACTTTCGGGCTTGACGTGTTCAATCGTCGCATCATTATTGAGGGTCACGCCAAGATGTCCGCGCTCGGTAGCTATACGTGGGATGCGTGGCATTTCGGGCATTTCAAAATCAAAATCTTGCATACCCAATATAGGCATTTCGCGCTCACCGAGGGTGGCATTGGCAGTCCGGTTTTGTCCTTCGCGGATGTAGCCGACAGACACAACATCACCGATTTTCAGTTGGGCAATTTGTATCACAAGGTCATCGGTATTGGCAACCGGATTTCCGTTGATAGTCTTGATGACATCGCCTGCTTGTAGTCCTGCCTTTTCAGCCGGCGCATCTTTTACGACCTTCAAAACCCTTACGCCCGATTCGGTATTTTCCATATTGATACCCAAAAAAGGACGTTTTTCGTTGGTCAGTTTCCGGCTGTCAAGTTTGAGTTTTTCTACCTCATTTTGAAATTCATCCAACTGCTCTTTGTCTATCCATATCATATCAATATCGTCCTCCACTTCTATCATTTCGCCCTCTTCGGGCATGAAAAACACCTGCGCTTCTGCCATCTTATTATCCGATTCTACGGTGACAGGCTGCAAACCTTCTTTGTAAATACGCAGTGAATTTTCAGCATCATCAAAACGGGTACGAAGCTCACTTTCCGTCACGCCCATGTCTTCTATTTCTTTGATAAGATCCTCGTCCAAATCATCAATACTTGCTATGCGGAAAATTTTGGTTTGGCGGTCAATAGTGCCGGATTTGCCGGAATTGACCAGTTTTAGCATATCCACTTCCTCGTCCAAATCGTCAAATCGCTTAATCATTCTAATGCCATGCTCTTCGCCCTTTTTAATTTCATCAAGGTCAATACCCTGTTCTTCCAATAGCTTTTGAACATCCTCCGGTATGGCTTCTCCTTTTTTGAATTTAAACATCTGTATGTCTTGCTCGCCTTCTTCGCCGTCGTCAGTGCCGATGATGATGGTTTCTTCACCCGAACCTTCAATGTTCAAATTAATACCAAGTGCTTCGAGTTCATCAAGGATGTCTTGCGGAAGTTCGCCGTTTTCGCTATCTATTCTTATTTTAATGACTTTTTTACGCACACCATTTTCTACGGTTTCGTCCACGTCAATGTCGTAGTCACCGTCCATATTTTCAATAGATTCTACATTGACTTCTACCTCCGTTTCTGTGGTCTCGGTAGTTTCATTGCCGTCTTCGTCTATGATTTTCTTGACAATGATTTTTTGTTTCGTTACGGTCGGGCTTTCTTCCTGTGCAAACAGCGACAAACTCATGCCGAACATTAAAATAGTGAGCATGAAAGAACATAAAAATCCGAAAGTAATTTCTATTTTTTTCATATTATTATTTAGTGATTTGTGAATAGTGATTCGTTTTTTAATTTTTTTTATAATAAAAAATATTCATAAATAAATAATTTTCAATAATAAATAAATTGTAAAGTAACTTGACAATGTTATGTTTTAAAAATAAAAATATATTTGTGTTTAACATGGGGTATTTTTTCCGAATTTGGGCTAAAACTCGTCAGACATTTTCAAAATTCACCGATGAGCTCATATTTTCCGACAAAGTTTAAATGTCAGACGAGTTTTAGCCCAAATTCAAGCCCAAT
>CALIZI010000268.1 GCA_938028705.1 uncultured Saprospiraceae bacterium
CTTTAGCTGTCAAGTAACTTTTTCTTTACAAAAGATTTAAAAACAGTTATTTATGTATATTTTTTGAACACCACTTGACAGCTAAAGCAGTCATTACGGAGTTCTCAATAAATCTTTGTAAGGCTTCCTGTATTACAAATGCCACTAATGTGTGTTGCACTCAAAATATATTTATAAAATAAGTTTAAAAAATCACACAAATTAATTTCAGAGCATAATGCCCCGGTAGCGGTTGTCTTTAGCTCCGATAGCTATCGGAGAAAAGGTTTGCAAAACCCTTAATCGCGTATAATCTGTGCCAACGTGAATGCTCCCTTATGGTCGTCGGCAGCTAAAGACAGCCGCTACTGTGTCATTTTTAATAAAAAATAATTATATTTAAATTACACATTAAACAAATTCAAATCACATCGTCAATCACGCCATCATCCACCAAATTCGGCAAAGTAACCCTAAGTTCGGGTGTTCTTGCCATTTCCCGTTGAATTGCAAAAAGTGCTTCCTCATTTCTTGCCCAGCTACGACGTGCAATACCATTATTCACATCATAAAAAAGCATAGACTTCAGTCGTCGGTGGGCTTCGTCGGAGCCGTCGAGGAGCAGTCCGAAACCTCCGTTGATGACTTCGCCCCAACCTACGCCACCACCATTGTGTATAGACACCCATGTAGCCCCGCGAAAGCTATCACCGATGACATTATGAATCGCCATATCTGCCGTAAATTTGCTGCCGTCATATATATTGCTCGTCTCTCGGTAAGGCGAATCCGTGCCACTGACATCGTGGTGGTCTCTGCCAAGCACAACGGGGGCAGAGAGCATTCCATTGGCAACGGCGATATTAAAGGCTTCGGCGATTTTCATGCGTCCTTCCGCATCTGTATATAAGATACGGGCTTGCGAACCCACCACAAGTTTGTTGGTTTGTGCTTCTTCAATCCACTTGATATTATCCGCCATTTGCTGTTGGATTTCGGGTGGGGCAGTAGCTTGAATCGTCTGCATGACACCCAATGCGATGTGGTCGGTTTTGACCAAATCATCTGCATCACCGGAGGTACACACCCACCGAAAGGGACCAAAACCATAATCAAAACACATTGGTCCTAAAATATCTTGCACATAAGATGGGTATTTGAAATCAATGCCATTTTCAGCCATCACGTCCGCACCTGCACGAGAGGATTCCAAGAGAAAAGCATTGCCATAATCAAAGAAATACGTGCCTTTGGCAGTGTGTCGGTTGACGGCTTCCGCATGGCGTTGAAGTGAAGTTTTGACTTGCTTTTTAAATTCATCAGGATTGGTGCTAAGTAGTTCATTTGCAGCCTGATATGACATTCCAACGGGATAATAACCACCCGACCAAGGATTGTGCAAAGAGGTTTGGTCGGAGCCGATATGTACAAAAATATCTTCCTTATCGAAGCGTTCCCACACATCTACCACATTGCCGATATACGCTATCGACACCACCTCTTTCAATGCTTGCGCCTTACGCACCCGCACCACCAATTCATCCAAATTTTCCGTCAATTCATCCACCCAAGCTTGCTCATGTCGCTTACGGGCAGCTTTCGGATTGACCTCTGCGGCTACGGTGATACAGCCTGCGATATTGCCCGCTTTTGGTTGTGCGCCACTCATGCCGCCAAGTCCTGCGGTGAGGAAAATTTTGCCTTGTGGGCTGTCGTCTTTTTCAAGTGTTTTTCTAAAAGCATTCATCACTGTAATCGCCGTACCATGTACTATGCCCTGCGGTCCGATATACATATACGAACCTGCCGTCATCTGTCCATATTGCGTCACACCTAATGCGTTGTAGCGTTCCCAATCGTCCGGTTTTGAGTAGTTGGGAATCATCATACCATTGGTGACGACCACACGCGGGGCATCCTTCGATGAAGGAAAAAGCCCCATCGGATGACCGGAATAAATATGTAAAGTTTGTTCATTCGTCATCGTAGCGAGGTACTGCATCGTGAGTCGATATTGCGCCCAATTTTGAAAGACCGAACCATTACCGCCATAGGTAATCAACTCATTCGGATGCTGTGCTACGGCAGGATTGAGGTTGTTTTGAATCATCAACATAATCGCAGCCGCTTGTTGCGACTGCGCCGGATATTCCCATATCGGACGGGCATACATCTCATAATCCGGCTTAAAACGATACATATAAATACGTCCGTACTCGCGCAATTCATCCGCAAATTCGGGCGCGAGTGTGGTATGCCATTTTTTAGGAAAATAGCGTAAAGCATTGCGAATGGCGAGTTTTTTTTCTTCTGTTGTAAGGATGTCTTTGCGTTTGGGTGCGCGATTTGCATCTGTGGGATAAGGTTTGAGTTCGGGCAAATCGGCAGGGATACCTTCGAGGATTTGAGCTTTGAAATCTATGTTAGTTGCTATCATTTTTAATCGTGTTGTGGTGTCGTGGTGTTGTGGTATTGTGGTGTGGTGGTATTGAAGTGTTGAAGTAGCAAATATACGAATAAACGAATTACAGTATCAATTGTTTTAACGTTTCTAATGGCGTATCAGACTGCCATACACCACCCAATACACCAACTCCCGCAAAGCCTAAATCCTTGACTATCTGCATTTTATCGGCAGCTATACCGCCCATGCCAATGACGGGATATTTGCTCCGCGACATCGCATCTGCCAAGTCATCCAACTCAAAAGCTGCCTGATAACCTTGTTTGGAAATGCTGTTGAAAATGGGGCTGATAAATAAATATTCGTACTCCCCTTCGCAAGCCAGCAAGTCTTTTAAATAATGAAATGAGGTGGAAATGATTTTAAATTTATCGGGCAGGGGCATGGCTTCCATGCGTACCCTTTCCGGCAGGTGAATACCCTTGATATTTGCTGTAATGTCATTCAAAGGATGATGTGCCGCGAGATTAGACGGGTAAGCGTGGAGTACAATTTTCGGATGCCATTTGGTATCAATTTTATTTAAATATTTTTGTAATTGCAATACATTATAATCCGGTTTGTGCAGATGTAATGTCTGTAATCCTTTTTCAAAAAAAGTATTCAATAAAGTGCTTTCATTAGCTTGTGTTTTTGGAGGTGTTAGTAAGATAAATTTCATTTAAAAATTAAATTTGAGTGAATGTGTATCTTCAAATGTAAAACATTTTCCCGAGTATAAAAAAAGCGTTCCTATCAAAAGATAAGAACGCTTTGGTATGTTTAAATTTTCTGAAAAGGTAGTTGACACTTTTTTATGCTATTTTAAAATGAAAAACAACATGTAGAAATCCGTTTGCTAAACTTTAAAAAATTTAGCAAACAGGCTACATTATTTTTTGTTTATCTAAAGTGTCAACTGCTTTTCTAAACATGCTCTATTTTTTTATTTTAAATACACATATAATTTATTTTAAATTTTAAAATTATATTAAAAAATAAAATATTTTAATTTGAAATAAAATTTGTGTGGATAGCATAATTCTAAGACCAGTAGTGTTTTAGTGTAGCTAAGATAAAGGTATGTAATATTTAAATTTATAATCAAAAAAAATATTATTTGCTAATTATTTTTCGCAATTTCTCAAAACCCAATCGCCGACCGCAAACAATCAGTACCACATTTTTACCCTGATATTTTTCCGGTTCTTTCAGCAATGATGCTAATGCCAAACCCGCCGAGCCTTCCACCATCATTTGACGATTTTTGAGCAACCAAATTAAGGCTTCTGCAATTTCTTTTTCGGAAACCAATACAAATTCGTCAACCAGTTTTTTACATAAATCAAAAGTAATCGCGCCTTGTTCGATACCACCTGCCGTACCGTCTGAAAGTGTGGGTTTGGCAATCAATTCTTCGATGATATGACCACGCTCAATAGAGACCGACATTTCAGGGCTATTTTCAGGTTGGCATCCAATAATTTGAATATCAGCATGATACGATTTTAAATATCCGCCAATACCTGCCACCAAACCACCGCCACCGACAGGTACCAACACCACATCCGTTTCCGGTAAATCCTCTGCAATCTCCAAACCAATTGTTCCTTGTCCGGCAATAATGTCGGGATCATTATACGGGTGTACGAGTATGTGTCCGTGTGTATTCGCGTACTCGCGGGTATGGATTTCAGTTTCAAGACTGTCTTGCCCATGAAAGTGTAGCGGCACACCAAAAGAGCGTAAATATTCAAGTTTGGAAGGCGATACATTTTCCGGTAAAAAGACCTCGCCACGCAAAGCCATTTTTTGAACAGCGTAGGCAAATCCTGCCGCATGATTGCCCGTAGAAGCGGCAACAAATGTTTTATTTGTACGCTCCGATTCGGGAATTGAAAGTATTTTATTCATCGCACCCCGCAGCTTGAATGAACCTGTCAGTTGCCAGTTTTCCAATTTCAGATACACATTCGCGCCCGTCATTTTACTTAATAAAACAGAATGTTCTAAAGGTGTATGACGAATGTGTGAGCGAATACGCTCGTAGGCTTGCATGATAGTTTTCATAATATATAATTGATTCAATTTTTGGACTTTGGACATTTTGGAAATTAGGTAACTGGGAAATTAGGTTTTAATTTGTAAATAATTGATTATCAAGTATTTAATTTTTATTAAAAATAAAATATATTCAACTAATTTAATTTTATAGTTGTTTAATAAAAATCCCGATAACTATTCCGATAACTATTCCGATAACTATTCCGATAACTATCGGAATACCTAATACCAAATTTCCTAATTCCCCAATATCCAAAGTCCAGTCAATTTGTGATGCGCTCCATATTACTGTTTTTATTTTTATTTTCAAAAAATTTCAATGCAGGGTATCATCACGCATAAGTGTCTTAATTTATTGTATATTGCAATGTATTTTGTAGGTTAGAAGTTAGTTTATATCTAATTAACTATTATTTAAATTCCCTTAACTTATTGCAAAAAACAATACGCTATGAATCCTTTATACACTCGTGCAGTTTCCGTTTTATGTTTGCTGGTTATATTACTTTTTTCTCCGAAAATATATGCTACACATATCGTAGGTGGCGACCTCTCTTACGAATGTCTTGGCAATAATGAATATCGTATAACCATGCGTGTGTATCGGGATTGTTATTTGGGGCAAGCACCTTTTGATAATTTCGCTATGATGAGGATTTTTACGGGTCCGAATGGAAATATTCCCTTCGGACCGGAGCGACTGGTCGGTCCGCCGCAAGAAAGTAATATCCCGCCTGTAGTGAGTAATCCTTGTCTGATGCCACCGGCTAATGTTTGTGTAGAGGTCGGCTTATATGAGGAAATTCTTACGCTTCCCTACAATTCCAATGGCTACCATATTTCTTACCAACGCTGTTGCAGAAATAATACGATTAGTAATATTTTTAATCCGCAGGCAGCAGGGGCAACCTATACAATTTTCATTTCTGATGAAGCCCAACAAACCTGTAATAATAGTCCGACCTTCAATGATTTTCCGCCTATCGTGATATGTGCCGGACAAGATATTGATTTTGATAATTCCGCTACCGATTCAGAGGGTGACCAAATTGTATATAGTTTTTGTGCGCCATTTTTAGGAGGTTCGCAAAATAATCCTACGCCTACTGCCTTGTCGCCCCCTTATAATGAAGTGAACTTTATCAACCCTTTTACGCCCGAAAATCCGCTTGGCGGTACGCCTCCTGTCACCATAGATGCCAACACCGGACTTATCTCCGGCATACCGACTGCACTGGGGCAGTACGTAGTGGGTGTATGTGTGGAGGAATATCGTGTGATTAATGGCGTACAGGTTTTGTTGAGTACGACTAAGCGTGATTTTCAGTTTAACGTCGTCGATTGTGAGCAGACGCTCGTAGCCGCGATTGCTTCTGAAATTGTGATTGATATTGACGAATATATCGTCAATGAATGCGCTGACCCTACTGTAAATTTTGTCAATCAAAGTTATCCCAATGACTTGATTGACAGCTATTTTTGGAATATTGATTTGGGTAATGGCGATGTATTTACCTCTACGGCGGTTAATCCGAGCCATACCTTTCCGGGTATCGGTACATACAATGGCTTTCTGGTCGTCAATCCCGGTAATGAAATATGTACGGATACGGCAGAAATTATCGTTGTGATTCATCCTGATATTACGGCGGGTTTTGATGTGAGTTTTGAGCCTTGTTCGCTCGCCCCCGTTCAATTTACCGACCAAACGATAGCCGAAGCAGGTGGTGTCATTTATAATTGGAATTTTGGTGACGGCAATACTTCCGACCAACAAAACCCGACAAATACCTACGAAACACCCGGCAATTACACCATCACGCTCAATGTAGAAGATGCCAATGGCTGTACCGACCAACTCTCGCAAGATATTGCCTTTTTTCCCACGCCGAATATCTCTTTTGAGGTCGATGATCCTATTGGTTGCGGCGGACATACCGTAAATTTTACCAATACTTCCGCACCACTCACAGGAGATTATACAATAGAATGGGATTTGGGAGACGGCACTACAAGTTCCGACATATCACCCACACACAACTACAACACGCCCGGCTCTTATGATGTCACACTCACGATCACCTCGCCCACAGGCTGTACAGGTACAGAGAGTTTTTCGAGTATAAATATTCAATCAGGTCCGCTTATCGGTTTCAATTTTTCAGACCCTTGCATTCTCGGTCCGATTATATTTACCAATACCACCACAGCCGGAGGTGCAGCGATTACAAATACGACTTGGAACTTCGGTGACGGCAATACTTCATCCGAATTAAGCCCTGTACACGATTATGGTACGCCGGGCAGTTATGATGTAGTTTTGGTGGTCAGTGATGCCGAAGGTTGTACGACGAATCTGGAACAAACGGTCTATTATTATCCACCTTCCATTATCAATACTTCTCCGAATATTACCGAAGGTTGCGAACCACTCGCAGTCACTTTTACCAATACATCCTCACCCTTGACAGGCGATTATACAGTAACATGGGATTTCGGCGACGGCAATATGTCCAACGAAGTCAGTCCTACACACACCTACGAAACGCCCGGCACTTATACCGTTACGATAAACATTAGTCCGCCGGGAGCAGCTTGTACGAGTGAGGAAATTTATACCGATTTAATCCTCGTCAGAGCTAAGCCGGAAGTGGATTTTACCTTCTCTGATTTGTGTGTTCCCGGACCGATTTCCTTTACGGGAAATATCACTCCCGGCGATGGTGCGATTACGAGTATTCAATGGAATTTTGGTGATGGAAATATGGCTACCGAACAAAATCCCAATCACGAATACACCACGCCCGGCACTTATACGGTGACATTGGATATAGCAGATGAATTTGGTTGTATGGCAAATTTTTCAGAAGTCATTGACTACTTCCCCTCCCCTATTGTGGATGTGAATTTTGAACCGGAAGGCTGCACACCACATACCGCAACATTTACGAATAACTCCATGCCACTCAGTGCAGATTATACCGTAGAATGGGATTTTGGCGATGGCAATACCTCCGTACAAACCAGCCCCACACACCTCTACGATACGCCCGGAACCTACACCGTTAGCCTTACGATGACCTCACCAAGTAATTGTGTCAGTCAGGAAATTTTTACGGATGCTATTTTCGTACAGGCAGGTCCGACACCTGCGTTTGACTTTTCTGACCCTTGTGCATTAGGTCCGATAACATTCACAAATACGACTACACCCGGAGATGGCAATATTACGATGACCGAATGGGATTTTGGCGATGGTAATACCTCTTCTGAATCCAATCCCGTACACGAATATACCACGCCCGGCACCTATACCGTCACTTTGAATATTATAGATGAATATAATTGTAATAAGAATATTATGCAGATGATTTCATACTTTCCTTCGCCGGTCATTGATATTGCTTTTGATGACGAAGGATGTACACCGCATACTGTTAATTTTCAAAATAATTCTACGCCAATTACGCCCACTTTCACCTTTGAATGGGATTTTGGCGATGGAGGTACATCAGGCAGTCTAAGTCCTACACATACTTACATGATGCCCGGTACTTACACCGTTTCACTCACTATGACCTCGCCCAATGGCTGTGTCAGTCAGCAACAATTTCCAGATGCTATTTTTGTACAAATCGGAGCGAATACGGCTTTTACCTACACCTTCGATTCCTGCGCTTACGAACCCGCAAAATACTTTGACCAAAGCACCGCAGGTGATGCAAATATTACGGGTTGGAATTGGGATTTTGGCGATGGCAATACCTCTGACGAACAAAATCCTTTACACACCTTTGATGACCCGGGCAGCTATCCGGTCACGCTGACCGTAGCTGACGAAAATGGCTGCGAAATCAGCGCAACACAGATGGTTGATTGGTTTCCTACGCCATTTATCGAAGTCGATTTGGATACCGACGAAGGCTGTCAGGAACTCACCGTTTCTTTTGAAAATAATACCTTCCCGCTTGCCGGATATGCTACCGATTGGGATTTTGGCGATGGCAATACCGGCACCGACCAAGAACCCATACACACCTATCTCTACGCAGGTACTTACGATGTCAGCCTTGTCGTCACTTCACCGCTTGGTTGCCAGGAATCGGAGTTTTATCCGGCATTGATACGGGTGGATTCTGTTCCGGCAGTGGACTTTTTTCCCAATGACGGTACATGCTTGGATGGTCCGGTCAATTTTCAGGATATGACACCGCCCAATGGCGGCAATATCATTTCATGGGCTTGGGATTTTGGTGATGGCGCAACTTCTACAGAGCAAAATCCGATATACGAATACGATGTTTCGGGTACTTACGATGTCAGCCTTAGCGTAGTGGCTGAGAATGGTTGCAGTAGCACTGTTACACATTCTATTAATTGGGAATATATCCCCGGAGTAGCCTTTGATGTGGACAATCCGCAGGGCTGTCAGCCACATACCGTTGAGTTTATGAATGAGGCGGATTCGATAGCAGGTTGGACGCTCAATTGGGATTTTGGTGATGGCGGTACAAGTACAGGACTTGACCCTGTTTATACTTATCAAAATACAGGTACTTACGATGTTGTATTGACCCTGACCTCGCCTTTCGGTTGTGTGATAGAAACGCTGTATCCGGCTTATATTCAAGTCGATACGCTGCCTGTGGCAGCTTTTGATTTTGATTATTCTTGTGAAAATGTCGCGGTATCTTTTCAAGATTTATCGGTGCCAACGGGCGCAGCTATCGCGTCTTGGGATTGGGATTTCGGCGACGGTGAATCTTCCAATGAGCAAAACCCTGAGCATATTTTCCCGCCTGTGGCAGCCCTTTATACGGTCACGCTTACCGTCACAGATGCGAATGGATGTACAGACAATACCTCGCAACAAATAGACTGGTTTCCGCCGGCTTTGATTGACTTTGAAGCCGATGATAATTATGGTTGTGCGCCTCATGTTGTCAATTTTATTAATAACACCATGCCAACAGGTACAGGCTACGAACTACTCTGGGATTTGGGTAATGGCGAAACGAGTAGCGAACTCGAACCCGCTAATGTGAATTACGATGTAGGCACTTACACCGTCAATTTGCAGGTGACTGCCCCTACGGGTTGTGTGACTAATTTGACCTTGACCGATTATATCCAAGTGACCAATCCACCAATAGCCGATTTCACATACACGCCCGATAATCCTACCAATTTGAACCCCGAAGTGAGCTTTACAGAAACCTCGCAATATGATACCGAATGGCTTTGGGATTTTGGAAATGGCGACGAATCCAATCAACCAAATCCAATTTATACTTATCCTGATACGGGTTATTACAATATTACATTATATGTTTCACAATTAAGCGGTTGTACGGATAGTATTACTAAAGTGATTGATATTGCACCGGAACATACGTACTTTTTACCGAATGCTTTTACACCAAATTATGATAATAAAAATGACGGTTTCAAAGGCAAGGGCGTGACGTGGACATTAGGTGATTTTGATATGTCTATCTTCAATCGTTGGGGCGAACTTATCTTCCAAACCAATGACCCCGACGAAGCATGGAACGGACGGAAAAATAATACCGGACAGCCTTCGCCAAATGGTGTGTATGTCTATCTCGTCACATTGACCGACGGGCGTGGAGAACGATTTGAGTATAAGGGTTATGCTACTTTGGTGCGGTAAATTTATGATTTAATTTATTGTTATTTTATATAATTTTATTTTTTATAAAAAAAAATGATTAACAATTATTTATAAATAATGGTTGCACTGAAATAAGTAAAAAATAGATGCTTCGTATGTATTTATAAAATCAATATTTGATATATGCGATTAACAAGTTCATTGACATAAGACGTTTCATATAGCGTGTCATCGGCAAAAATCTCGAAAAAGGG
>CALIZI010000269.1 GCA_938028705.1 uncultured Saprospiraceae bacterium
CTTCTGTTTTAGATTTTTACAAAAAATAATTAATTGCATGTTTTATTTTATTAATAAAACTTATTTAATTGATTATCAATGAATTACGGTTTTAAACCGAATTTCCCAATTTCCTAATTCCCATTTTGTCCAAAGTCCAATTCAAAAGGCTTCATTTAAACAAAGATAGATATTTTTATTGATAAAATAATCAATAAAATTGATAATAATCAATTATTTTAGATTATTTTTGTTTTTAAAATCAATTATTTTGATAATTTTAGAAAAAAATATTAAATATTTAAGGCAGAAAAAAGGTTTGACGCAAAAAGAAATTGCTCAACACCTTAAAGTTAGAGCCAACACATATTCGTGTTATGAATGTGGGAAAACAGAACCTAATACGGAAAATATAGTTAGACTGGCGAGGTACTTCGAAGTATCCATTGATGATTTATTGGAAACAGACTTATCTAAATCTGTAGTAAAAGATGATACCGAGAAAATAATAACTCGATACAATAATGAGGAGCAATCTTTCAGCAATGCCATAGTTCCTATAAAAGCAAGAGCGGGTTACTTTTCGACCTTATTTCAAGACGAAGTAAAGCAAGTTAAATACCTCAAGTTACCATTTTTCAACAGTATCGGCGAAAAAAGAACATTTGAAGTAGAGGGGAATAGCATGATACCTGTTTTTCAATCAGGCGATTTTGTATCATGCTTGTCCGTTGACAGTCCCAATAAAATTATTTCGGGAAAATATTATGTTGTTATCTCTAAGCAAGACGGTTTTTTGATAAAAAAAGTCATTAACGATAAAGAGAGGCAACATTATATATTGATTTCTGAAAACTCCGAAAATCCTACAACAATAAGACATTGGTCTGAGGTAGATGAAATGTGGCTTGTAAAATATAAAATTACAAGCCACATGAAATGATTTTTTCTCAACTCTCCACCAAAACCCTCACAACAACCCCATCCAAAAGCTCCATATCTTTCTTAATCTGTCAAACTGTCTTAACAACTTTTTCCTCCAAAATATTGACACAATCCGACTGACCATTAATCGAAATTTCACTCGAATCAATATCATAAATACGCGCCACAAAATCTATCGTATCATCCAACATTTCTTGATAGTCGGGAATTTCTTCATTATTGGGAATAAATAATTTAAAATTATCAGTCATTCCAAGCGTCTCCGGTGGAAGATACAATAAGTACCTTTCACTTTCCTTGTAGAAAGACCAGCCTCTATTTTTGATGTAATATGCTAAATCGTTATGTGTCATGACGGATAACTTTTATCAAGTAATTGAATGAATGTTTCCTTCTGTATCATTTGATTTTCGGGAATTTGAATGACTTGCGTTCTTGAATTGCTTGATGCCATCGTTCCCGAAGGGTGCGTGTACCAATAACAACGGCTTCTCAATATTAGTTCACCTTTAGTGTATTCCAACCAACGCTCCTCGTCGTCCGGCATAACAACTAAAAATAAATACGCAGGGCGGTAATTTTGAGTATAATAAACCAAGTCGTTATAATTTTTGACTTTCAAATCAAATTTCAAATAGCCCTTCGCGCTTCTCACTTGTTTTTCCGTTGTTGCTTTAAGTTGAACTTTGAGTTCTCTATTCGAGGGAAAAAGGGTCTCTTTTCCATTCGCCTCAATGCGCTTGGCAATCTCACGAATTGTCAAATCAATACCGTAGTCCTTTCTTAGTGATTCGGTGGCAAAACCCATGTAATTCGCTAAGGCTTCAATACATCTCGCAGACAACTCTTCTTTGATATGCTCTTTGGTCATAGTCGGTTTTAAATTTACACAAATTTTTCAACAATATCAATGTTGTGTGGAAAACAAAAAATTTTCAAAACATTAGTTCTCCACCAAAACCCCCACAACAACCCCATCCAAAAGCTCCACTTCTTCCCCATCAACCGAGTCAGCAAGTTCCAAAGAATTAGCCAAGACTTCCGCCCGAATATAGTCGCCAAACTGCTCCACCGCAGGAACAATCGCTTCATGCTTTTGCAACTTCACCGAGATACGGTCGGTCACATTAAAATCCCGACTTTTCCGAATATTCTGAATACGATTCACCAACTCGCGTGCGATACCTTCCGCTTTTAGCTCGTCGGTCAGCGTCACGTCGAGTGCAACGGTGAGTGCGCCATCATTCGCTACGAGCCAACCTTCGATGTCGTCCGAAGTGATGATAAAATCTTCGAGCGTGAGGGCGACAGTCGCGCCATCTACCGCGAGGTCGTGGCCGCCCGATTGTTCGATTTTGGCGATGTCGGCTTGGTCAAATTCATTGATAGCGGCAGCGGCAGCTTTCATATTTTTACCGAGTTTGCGACCTAATGTTTTGAAATTCGGCTTGATTTTTTTCGTGATAATGCCCGATGTATCGGTGATATATTCGATGTCTTTTACGTTGACTTCCGATAGAATCAAATCCTTCACACCTTCGACTTGTGTACGAAAATCATCATTCAAAACAGGCAATAAAACCTTCGTCAAAGGCTGACGCACACGTATTTTTTCACGTTTGCGAAGCGAGAGTACGAGGGAAGAAATACGTTGAGCATAACTCATGCGTTCTTCCAAATCTTTGTCGATAATCGCCTCATTTACAGTCGGAAAATCAGCGAGATGAACTGAGCTAAAGGCTTCGTTTTGTGTCGTATCGTTTAGATTTTTATATATAAACTCCGCAAAAAACGGCGCGACAGGTGCCATCAATTTTGATACCGTAACCAAACATTCGTAGAGCGTCTGATAGGCAGCGATTTTGTCGGTATTTTTTTCACCTTTCCAAAAACGACGGCGACACAAACGCACATACCAATTGCTCAAATGCTCATCTACAAAGGACATCACCTTGCGCGTAGCACGCGAAGGTTCGTAGTCGGCATACTCGGCATCGACTTCCTTGACGAGCGTATTGAGCAAGGACATCACCCAACGGTCAATCTCCGGGCGGTCTGCCACCGGAACGATTTTTTCTTCATTATAAAATGAATCAACATTCGCGTAGAGTGCATAAAACGAATAGGTATTATACAGCGTTCCGAAAAATTTACGGCGCACTTCGTCCACGCCTGCGGGGTCATATTTGAGGTTGTCCCAGGGGGCGGCATTCGACATCATATACCAGCGAATCGGGTCTGCACCCGTCCCTTCAATTGCTGCAAAGGGTTCGATGACATTGCCCAATCGCTTCGACATTTTCACGCCGTCTTTGGCGAGTAGCAAGCCTGTCGAGACAACATTTTTATATGCGACACTATCAAAACACATCACCGCAATCGCGTGTAAAGTAAAAAACCAACCGCGTGTTTGGTCAACGCCTTCGGAGATAAAATCCGCTGGAAATCCAACTAACTCACCAACTTCTTTATCGGGGTTAAAATGTTCTTTTTCTACATTCGGATAATGCCATTGTGCATAAGGCATCGACCCCGAATCAAACCACACATCAATCAAGTCGAGTTCGCGTACAAAAATTCGATATTCGCCATCATCACTTAAAAAGCAAACATTATCAATGTATGGTCTATGTATATCTTTCAAATCTTCCTTTTGGAGTTCTCTTATATATTTTTTGTCAAATAAAAATTTTCTGAATTCAAATTCAAAATCATTTAAATGTCCTCCTCGTCGATAGCCATAGAAAACAGATAGAACTTCCTCTAATCTTAAAGGTTTCTCACTTAATCCTTCTATATCTAATGGAGGCGAAAATTGAATTCCCTCTGTAACTTCTTTGGGTAAACTATCTGCCATCAATTTTACTGTACGGAATAATTCACTACTTGAATTATTTATATCATTGTAAAATCGTTTATTATCAAAATAGTATCCTTTGTTTTTGAGCAAATCTTCAATACTTCCAATACATATTTCATCAGTTTTTTCAGTATTATAATTATATGCTCGCCAAATCGGTAAGGGGATGCCCCAAAAACGCGAGCGCGATAAGTTCCAATCTTGTAAGTTTTCGAGCCAGTTGCCAAAGCGTTTTTCGCCAGTTGCGGCGGGCTTCCAATTTATCGTTTTATTGAGTTCGACCATGCGGTCTTTTGCCTTCGTGGTCGCTACAAACCAACTGTCCAAAGGGTAGTACAAAACAGGCTTATCCGTCCGCCAACAATGCGGATAATTGTGCGCGTATTTTTGTACATTAAATGCCTTATTTTCGGTTTTTAATTTGATGGCAATATCAACATCTACGCTGCGGTAAGTGTCCTTGGGTTCGTCCTTATAATTTTTGACATAACGCCCCGAAAATTCGCCGACATTATCCTTGAATTTTCCTTGTCTATCCACTAAAGTCAGCGAACCGATACCGTTCTTTTTACCAACAAACATATCGTCGGCACCAAAACTCGGCGCAGTGTGTACGATGCCCGTACCGTCCGAAGTGGTCACAAAATCGCCATGCAAAACGCAGAAAGCATCACCGTCTTCGGGTTGGGCATAGGGCAAGAGTTGTTCGTAGCGAATATCGAGCAATTCCGCGCCTTTAAATTCACCTGCAATGCGGTAGGGGATTTTTTTATCGCCTTTTTTGTAGGCATCAAAATCCAATTCGTCCGCACCTTCTTTGAACCATTTTTTGATTAAATCTTTTGCCAAAATAACACTCACCCGCTCGCTCGTATATGGATTGTAGGTGCGAACTTTGACATAATCAATTTTCTTTCCTACGGTCAATGCGGTGTTGGAAGGCAGCGTCCACGGGGTCGTCGTCCAAGCGATAAAACAGACATCTTCGCCATCCGAATCAAACAAAAATTCCGATTGTTCGCCACGCACTACACGGAATTGCGCGACAGCACTCGTATCAGTCACATCGCGGTAACAACCCGGCTGATTCAATTCATGCGTACTCAAACCCGTACCCGCCGCCGGCGAATAAGGCTGAATGGTGTAACCTTTATATAGGTAGTCCTTGTCGTAGAGTTTTTTGAGCAAACTCCAAACGGACTCGATATATTCATTTTCAAAAGTAATATACGGATTATCCAAATCCACCCAATAGCCCATTTTTCGCGTGATGTCGTCCCACATATCCTTGTAGCGCATGACGGTTTCGCGGCATTTGGCATTATATTCATCTACCGTAATCTTCGTGCCGATGTCCTCTTTGGTGATGCCGAGTTCTTTCTCCACATTCAATTCAATCGGCAATCCGTGCGTATCCCAACCGCCTTTTCGCTCAACCAATTTGCCCTTCATCGTATGGTAACGACAAAATAAATCCTTGACCGTCCGCGCCATGACGTGGTGGATGCCGGGCTTGCCATTCGCAGAAGGTGGTCCTTCGTAGAAGACGTAAGTTGGTGCGTCTTTGCGGTTGTCCATGCTCTGGTCAAAGACTTTTTGGGCTTCCCAAAATGCTGATATTTCTTTGTCTATTTCAGGGAGATTCAGTCCCTTGTATTCGGTATATTTTTTCATTTTTCAATGTGTGTTTTCGATTAAGTTGGCAAAAATACTAAACTAACATGATAGGAACACGGATTTAGCGGATTTGACGGATTTTCGCGGATTTTTTCTTGTAACGGCTGTCTTTAGCTGCCGAAAAGGTTTGAAAAACCTTTTATCTGGCGTATGCTTTGCCAACGTGAATGCTCCCTTACGGTCGTCGGCAGCTAAAGACAGCCGTTACGAGGGCGTACAAAAAAAACGCGCTAACAGATTGAATCTGTTAGCGCGTTTGATTTATCGTAATACATCAGCGGTTCACAGATTTCCGTAATCGTGAATTATAATAATGCTGATGATAATATTCAAATGTTGTGTATTCATTCTGGTGCAAAGATAGGCTTTTTTTAATGGAGACGCAAGGTGTGAAAAATCTGTTTTCGTATAAATCCAACCTTTTAAGGTATTTGAGTGTCTATCTAAATGAAATATCTTTTCTAATCACATTTGAAATAATTTTATGAAAAAACTATTGCCCTTTATGGCACTACTCTTAATGATAGCTGCCTGCAACCAAGATGACAACACCCAAGCAACAACCCCCATCGAACCAATTATTTTCTCGGATGTAGAAGTCGGACAAAAATTTTTTTATCAGCGATATGTTGTCAACAATTGTGACTCGCTGCCCGGCAGTTTTGAGTGGCGAGATGATACGCTGGTTTTAGAGGTAACAGGCTTGGAAGAATCAAAAATTTTCTTGCAAGAATCATTAACAGAATATTCGGAAAATTACTATGAAAACACACCACCTGTCCAATATTCCCTCGATTTTACAGATGGTGGATTGTTATCGGTTGGATCATCGTACTTATTTAGTCCTTACAGCGAAGATACACTTCGACTTCATACTAGCAACGACAATACTGTAGAACAAAACGGATGTCATTTATTACATGACTCTTCTGAATCTGTGATAGGTGCTTTTATATCCACATTTGAACTGGGAGATATAAGTTTAATGGATAAATCAGTATCTAGCAAGGGAGAATTCCTGACAAGTTATGACTTATTTTATGATAGTGAAAAAATTTATACTTTACATACCGTGTTCTTTGATGATGTTGGTCCTTTTAATGTTTCTGCCTTTGGCTGGAATTTAATTGAAGAGTAAATCAAACAACTTCTTATGAAAACGCGCTAACAGATTCAATCTGTTAGCGCGTTTTGATTTATTGTAAATACATCAGCGGTTCACAGATTTCCGTAATCGTGAATTATAATAATGCTGATGATAATATTCAAGTGTTGTGTATTCATTCTGGTGCAAAGATAGGCTTTTTTAAATTGTAAATCAACAGAAAGAAAATGCAGGAAGTGTTTTTTATGAATTGACGACAAGATTTCTGACCGCTTCAATGGCATTTGTCATGGTTTTAAATGCGGTGTTGATGTCGGCTTTGAGGTAGTAATCGTCTTTTTGTTTGAGTCCGGCGAGGTGGATTTTGTTGCGTTTGTCGCGGAGGGCGTTGATGTCGTTGAGTAAATCTTGTGAGATGAGTTGTCCGATTTTGTAGGCATCGCAGACGGTTTTGAATTGGGTGTTTTTCTTGAATTTTTCGTGTTTTTTGACAGATTTGATGCCTTCTATTTTGGTATTTTCATCTACCAAAAATAAGACTTTTCGTTCGGGAAATGACTCGGCTTTGGGCATGACTTCTTCCTCTTTGACGAGTCCTTTTTCGAGAGCAATTTCCAAACCGTAATGTAGTACGCCCTCAACTATGGAAGCGGTATATTGGATGAAGTTTTTGAAAATAGAATGTTCGATCTTACATTCACGAGTTTGAAAAAACTATTTTTTGAATTAAATTTTTGACCCAAAATTCGAGCAAAAAATAGTTTTCCGAGCTGCCAAAAGGCGATTTTATGAATTTACCAAATATTATTTGGATAAATTTTAAGTAAAGAACTTTTTGAAATGAATAAATTTTAGTTTTTATGCAATTTTTGTAAAATATTGATAATCAATGAGTTATATTTTTAAAGATAGAAGAAAACATGACACAACTATCTGATTATCAATGTTTTATAACTAAATACAATATACGAAGAATTTATTAATTAAAAAAATCAATTTTAGCAACTCGTGAATGTCAGTTCGATAGAACCAACAAATTCAAATTGTGCCTCTAATTTAACAAGAAAAACAGCGTATTGAGCATGTATAGCAAGGTTGCTTCTTAGCGTTTCATTTTGAATAAATTGAAATCTTTGCTCAAAAACATCCAAATCGGATATCTCAATTTGTAGCTTGTTTTTTTCCATATTCTAAAAAATCTGCTACAGCAGGATAGCCGTTCTCCCGCATGAATAAGATAGTTTCTGTCGAGTCTTTTTCCGTTCCGTAATCACCACCATAAAAATCCAAAAGTTCCTGAAGGTAGGCACTTCGCTGGACTTTAGCCGGAGCAACCGATTTGAATTCTTTGATTAATAAGTAGTAGAAAATAGCACGATACTTTTGACGGTTGGAACTACCGAAAATATCCACTACCTTTTGAATGGCTTCGTCAAGTCTCGTATCATCTTTCAAGCCTAATTTTTTGATTAAGAAATTCTTCTTAATACGCTCCAACTCAGCAGCATCACCGGAAGATACCATAGAAGCATCAGCTTTGTACAAAGCCGGACCACATGCTTTTGCAGCAGTTCTAAGCAAAGCATCATCTACCTTTTTGATACCGAGTTTCTCGGACATATTTTTTTTATACTTTACTAACAAATCATCAAGTTTACTCATGATGTTTCTTTAATATTTAAAAAGGTGAATAAAAAAACTTTCAGTCGATGGTCAATAGTTTGTAGCCTATAGTTGTAATGTAGTAATAATATAATGCGATATTTATCTTCTTTCATCTATGCAAAAATACACAATTTTTCACTAAAATTCAATCGGTTAAAATGATAGGCTTTTTTTGAGGAACACGAAAGCAGTGATGTACTGAAAATTACGATGATTGGTAAAATGTACTACAAAAGCATACATTTTACCAACTATCAACTCGTAATTAGCAGTAAAATCAATCAAAAATCCCCCTCATTTCTTCCGCAATTCCTTCTTCAAAATTTTCCCCGTAGCATTCATTGGCAGCGCATCCAAAAATTCTATTTTACGTGGATATTTGTAGGCGGCAATGCGTTCTTTTGTCCATGCCATGAGGTCGGTTTCGGAAAGTGAAGTTCCTTCATTCAGCACTACACAGGCTTGTATTTCCTCGCCAAATTGCTCATCAGGAATACCAATGACCGCTACCAACGAAACGGCTTCGTGCTTCATGATAACTTCCTCCACTTCACGCGGATAGACATTCAAACCACCACGAATAATCATATCTTTGGTACGGTCAACGATAAAGAAAAAACCATCTTCATCTTTGATAGCCACATCGCCGGAATGCAGCCAGCCGTTTTTGATGGTTTGAGCATTGGCTTCGGGTTTATTGTAATAGCCTTTCATAACATTGTGACCGCGATAAATGAGTTCGCCCTTTTCACCGATAGGCATTTCATTGCCGTCTTCATCCACAATTTTGACTTCAACGCCCCATACGGGTTTGCCTACGCTGCCCGGCTTGCGCCCGAAATCCGAATGACTGAACGTCACCACCGGAGATCCTTCCGACATACCGTAACCTTCGAGTATTTTTGCGTTAAATTTTTTCTCAAAATTCTCCAATACATTCAAAGGTAAAGATGCACCACCCGATGCACACATTTTCAAATTCGCAGCGATACCTTTGAGGTCAAAACTGCTCGTATCGGCATTGAGCAAGCCCCAATACATGGTCGGTACACCTGCGAAAATGGTGACTTTGTGTTTTTGCATCAATCCCAAGACCGCCTGACCGTCAAATCGCGGTAATAATACATTCGTAGTTCCTTTGTAAATACCTGCAGTCATCAGCACCACCATCGCAAAAATATGGAACAGTGGCAGTACAATCAGTTGTACATCATCTCTAGTGCAGGTGGTGATGTCGGTACAGAGAATGGAGTTGAGCATAATATTGGAGTGCGTGAGTTCCGCACCTTTAGGTCGTCCGGTAGTACCGGAGGTATAAATAATCACCGCCGTATCTTCTGCGCTCGTTTGTGCAGTTTCGGTTTCAGCAGACTGACCGTTCATCAGCATACCGAGCGTCTTGGTGCCGGCTATCGGCGAAGGGTCGGTCGGCTTGGCGGTAATCATAAAGAAGTGTTCGCAAGCATCGACTCGCTCAAATCCTGCGTGACCTTCTGCGCCCATTGGCAGTTCGGCAGTTCCCTCAAAACAAAAATACGCCTTTGCATCAGAGTCTTTGAGGTGATACTCCACTTCGTCGCGTTTGAGCAAGACACTCAAAGGTACGACCACCGCACCCGCCTTCAATATCCCAAAATATATCATTGGAAAGTAAGGCAGATTGAGACAACTCAATCCCACTTTGTCGCCTTGCTTGATGCCTGCGGCGCGTAAGCCGTTGGCAACTTGATTGGCTGCGCCATTGATTTGAGCGTAATTGAGATGAGTGTCCATAAAGATGAAAGCATCTTTGGTAGGGTATCTTCTTGCGCTGTCTTCGAGTATGACGGATAGGTTTAGCATAGTTGGTTCAATGAGTGAATGATTTTTAATGCTACAATGCGATAATGATGCAATGCTACAATAATTTTAAAATGCTAAATTACGTTAATCCAAATATAATTTTTAATTTTTTGTAAAATAAAAAATGAGTCCACATTAGAAATTCAAAAAAATTGAAATTTTATTTTTATATTAAAAAATTATAATGAGAAAAAATAAGTATAAAATATTTTTTGTTATTTTTAAGTAATTGCAAATTAAATGTTTACATAATTTTATTTAAATTATTTTTTAATTGAAAAATAAATTTCCATATAATACAAAATTTAATTTTGTTAAAATCGTTTTTTCTCATTATTAATGCAGACTCAAAAATATATTAGCACAATTTGTTGCTGATGTGTCATTGACTTACAACGGATTTTCTTGTATGTGTTGCTAAAGCGATACACATTTTGTATTTTGCATGATATAACAAAATAAATGACATGTCAACAAAAACCGTTCACCGTCGATCATCTGTCACCCAAAGCAATGCTGTGCTGCCTGAAGGTTTCGCGCCGAGTCAAAATTTTTATCATAGCGACCTCATTTTTCAAGATTATCTGAATCGTCATTGCTCTGCGTCCGGCTATGCGTATATTCACGATAAACTCAACCGACTCGGCAAACAAGCCGCAGGAGCGATGAATGAGTATTCGCTCAATGCCGATAAAAACCCGCCACAACTCAAACCACGCAATGTCTATGGCGAAGATATCAACGAGATTACGTTTCATCCGCATTATTGGGAATTGCTGAAAATTGCTGTCCAATCTGAGATGTTTCATGTCAAGTGGTCGCCCGAACTTCGCGCAAAATTTGAAACAGAACGACACCGACTTGGCTTTGCAGCAGGCTATGTGTATGCCATGTCCGAATCCGGTCAATACTGCCCACTCTGTATGACCGATGGCGTGGCACGACTCATTGACCGCTATTGTAATGAGCAGGATAAAGCCCGATTATTGCCCAAAATTGCGACCTTGAACGCCAACGAATTGATGACAGGCGCGATGTTTTTGACCGAAAAAGCAGGTGGTTCGGACGTAGGCGCAAACCTCGTGACAGCAACGCATTTCAAAGATGATTTGTATCACTTGAATGGTGAAAAATGGTTTTGCAGTAATGCCAATGCCGATCTTATTTTTGTGCTTGCCCGTACCGATGAAAATATCAAAGGAACGAAAGGATTGTCTATATTTTTGGTAGAAAAATACTTACCCGACGGTAGCCGAAATCCGATGCGTACCATTCGACTCAAAGACAAACTTGGTGTACGCTCTATGGCAAGTGCAGAGTGTATCCTCACTGATACTGTCGGTAAATTGGTGGGCGAGGAATTTCAGGGTTTTTACATCATGGCAGATATGATCAACCTCTCCCGGCTGTACAATTCCGTAGCGGCAGTGAGCGGAGCGCGACGGGCATTGATAGAAGCCTATCAGTTTGTCAGTCAGCGTATTAGCTTTGGCAAGCAAGCGATAGAACATGCGCTGGTACGTAGCAAATTGCATGAATTAGGTGCTATGCAAGTGGCTAATTTTTACCTGACTTGGCGAGCCATTGAAGCCCTCGATAAAGCCGATAACGGTGACAAATCTGAAGCGCATTTACTGCGTTTGTTGACACCTATGGTAAAGCGTTGTACTGCCAAAGAAGGGGTGTATATCGCACGTGAAAGCATGGAACTCATGGGCGGACTGGGCTATATTGAAGATACCGTAATGCCAAAAATTATGCGGGATATGATGGTGCTGCCGATTTGGGAAGGTGCGGGAAATATTATGCTGCTTGATATGCTTCGCGCTACTTTTAAATCAAAGGGATTGGAAATGATGTTTGTCGAAATTGGCGCAGCTATCACGAAGGATGCGGCTTACGCTGATATATTGACGCAGGAAATGGTGAAGCTCACCATTTTTGAGCAGCTTCCCCGACAAGATAAAGACATTATGGAAGCCACAGCTCTGCCACTTTTTGAACATCTGACTTTGGTGTATAAAATCGCTACACTCATCTTGCGTAAAAATGATGACAATAGGGCTTGGATACAACCTGCCATTGAGTATCTTTTGGAAGAGCTACAACCTTCCGGTGAAACATTTAAACAGCCGCCAACGCGAGAAATGATAAGGGCTTTGATGGGCTGGGAAATTTAGTGGCTATCAACCCATATTAGATATTTTATATTTTTTAATAATATTAAAATTTTTATTTTGAAATAATTATAAATTTAAAAATTAATTATTAAAAATTAATTTAATTTTATTAAAAAATATGACAAAATGGGAATTAGGGAGTTGGGAAACTCGGTTTAAAAGGCTACGCGCCTAAGTTTGCCCAAAATTGAGACTCCCGATAGCGGCTGTCTTTAGCTCCGATAGCTATCGGAGAAAAGGTTCGGTAGAACCTTTAACTCGCGTATATTTGCGCCAACGTGAATGCTCCCTTGCGGTCGTGGGCAGCTAAAGACAGCCCGTACTATTAGCCACTTTGGGCAAACTTAGGCACATAGCCGTTTAAAATTGTAACTCATTGATAATCTGGACTTTGGATATTGGGGAATTAGAAAATTTGGTATTAGGTATCCCGATAGTTATCGGGATTTTTATCAAATAATTATAAAATTTAATTAATTGAATATTTTTTATCTTAATAAAAATGAAATAACTGATAATCAATTACTTACGATTTAAACCCGAATTTCCCAGTTACCTAAATTTCCAAAGTCCAGTGATAATCAATTGAATGAATTTTATTAACAAAACATGTCATTAATTATTTTTTGTAAAAATCTAAAAAAGTCTCAATAGTTATCGGGATTACCTAATTCCCCAATTTCCCAATTTCCCAATTTCCTTTGTCCAAAGTCTAAATACATTTATTTTCTTTGTTAATAAAAAAGTTCCCTAAAGCATGTCATTTCAAAGGATTTATGTACTTTTATAAAAACAATATTTTGAAATAGAAAACAATCAGGTAGTCCTGCTAGATGTAAGGTTAATTTCCGGCGACTTGCCTTGCATTTTGAAAATGCAAGGCAAGTTTGAGCATTACATTTGTAGCACTACCAACAATCATTTTATGAAAAAAATATTCAAAATTATTCTTGGTATCGTATGGTTGTTACTAACCGTTTTTTTGTTGGCGGGTTTGCTGATGCCAAAGGTCAAGTATCAGGTGCAGACTACTGTGGATATGTCGGTGGAACAAACTTTCACCATATTCAATGACCTTTCTAAAATCCCCGAATGGATACCTGAAGTGAAGCGAATTACACCGATAGAAGAAGTGGCCGGAGAAATTGGCAGTCGCTATACGATAGTGATGGATAATGGAGGTACCGAAATGAAAATGAATGAAAAGGTATTGGATTATCAGCCCAACAAACTCGTCAAACTCGAATTTGATGCCGATATGATGTACAAAACCGACCGCTATACCTTTACTGAAAAGGAGGGTGTAACCGTAATATGATGTACTTTTATGCTGCCACCCCATAAGCATCAATTTTTCTCCAAAACTGTTGCCATCGTCCTTCAGTTCGATGCAAAGTCCTGATATTGAGTACGTTTTGAGATTTTGGAATAGTCCACCT
>CALIZI010000270.1 GCA_938028705.1 uncultured Saprospiraceae bacterium
AGTACCGACCCTGTTTGTAGTAAAATAATCCCCAAAACCTCCTAAGCTCCGTAGGAGCGGCACTGTTTGTACATTTAACGGTGTCGGTGCTACGCACCTTGATAAGTTTTGCTTGGTTTTTTGCTACAAACAGGGGCGATGCTAACGCATCTTGAACGACATAAAGCGAAATTCCACCGTTTACTATTTTAATCGCACAGGTTGACTAAACCTGCCTCATAATTCGCAAAAGTGTGTTTTTATCCGTATTTTTATGGAAAAATTAATATCACGATATGATACGAACCATTTTTACGCCGAATACCAATGATGTGACTTTAGCTTTACCCGATAATTTTTTAGGAAAAAAAATTGAAGTCATTGCTTTTGTAGTGGAAGATACGACTACGGAAGTTGCACCACCTAAAAAACTTAAAAACTTCGACAACATTCAGATAGATACCAATACTTTCACTTTTAATCGCGAGGAAGCCAATGAACGATAAAATTTTTCTGGATACCAATATTCTGATTTACTGTTATTCATCTTCCGACCCGAATAAGCAAGTAAAAGCACGGGCAGTTGCCGACTTGCCCAATACTCTATCAGTACACAGGTACTCAAGGAGTTTACAAACGTATTATACAAAAAACTCAAACTGGATTGGCAAGACATCAGAAAGGAATTAGAAGAGTTGGAAGATAGCTTTATCATACACACCAACACCGCCACATCTATCAAAAATGCCTGTAATATAGCCGACCGCTACGGCTTTTCCTTTTTCGACAGTCTGATTATTGCTGCCGCCTTAGAATCGGGTTGTAACATTTTGTATTCGGAAGATATGCAGGACGGTCAGGTGATAGAAGATACTTTGACCATTAAAAATCCCTTGTAACTTTTAATCAAAAAATACTGTATTATTGATGAATTGTAAATAATTTCAATATTAATAAAAAACATTTCGTCTTTTGATATTACAAATTCTGTCTTTCTTTTTCAATTTGTTTAAGTGCTTCTATTGCCTCCGGAACAATGTTTTCACCTAATTTCATTTCAATTTCTTTATCTGATAGCTTTTCAAACCTTCTCTTAAATCCGTTTACTTTAGCATTACTATTTGAAGCTATTTGTTCATCACTTTTTCCAACAAGCCCTCTTATTTTAGGCTTGATGTCTTCTTTATATATCCATGTAAAAATCGCTATTATTGGCAATACAAGTAATTGAATCGGTAAACCCAAAAAACTCATACTTGTAATGGATGTACTAAACCCAATTAAGTTGACCAGTCCTAAAAGTAGAGTTATGCCAAAAATATATTTATAGATTCTTCTATTTATAAAAAAAAGAATAATTGAAATTCCCAATAATGTTAATCCTACATGTTGCTGGATTCCAAAAACATAGTCCGTTGTCATAACTTCAATAATTGAATACAAGCCAATTATTGTAGGTATAGCCAACGGAATTAATTCAATTAAATCCCTCTTTGTAATTCGCATTTTTACTTTTTTAGGCACTACGGTAAAAAGTGTGGGTCGGTTAAATTCTCTTTCATATTTAACTTCGGAATTGACCTAAAAGCTATAAGGTTTCCGAAAACCTTATAGCTTTGATAGCCGGACTTTACGCTTACCCATACTTTTCACCGTAGAGCCCTTTTTTAAAAGTGCTATACATTATGCCTAAAGTGCATCACATCCCCATCCACCACAACATACTCCTTTCCTTCCACCGATAATTTTCCGGCATCGCGGCAAGCGGATTCAGAGCCATGTTCAACATAATCCTTATATTTAATCACCTCTGCACGAATGAATCTGCGTTCAAAATCGGAGTGAATAACACCCGCTGCACCGGGCGCAAGCGTACCTTCGCGTATCGTCCATGCGCGGACTTCTTTTTCACCTGCGGTGAAATAAGTAATCAAATTGAGCAAGCGATAACAGGCGTGAATGACCTTATTGACACCGGGTTCGGATAAGCCCATATCGGTCAGAAACTCCATACGTTCTTCGTAAGTTTCGAGTTCGGCAATGTCGGCTTCTATGCCGGCACTGATGAGAATGACTTGGGCATTTTCGTCGGCTACGGCAGCCTTGAATTGTTGGCTGTATGTATTGCCGTCATTGACCGCCGATTCATCCACATTGCAGACGTACAAGACAGGTTTTGCGGTCAGCAAGAAAAATTCGCGGTAGCGTTTACGGTCGGGGTCTTCCACTTTGAAGGTATGCGCAGGGTTGCCCGCTTCAATATGCGCCTTCAAACCTTCGGCAAATTCTACCGCTCTGATGTCCTCTTTATTGGCGGTTTTGGCTTGCTTGCGGAGTTTTTCAAGTCGCTTGTCGAGCGTTTCCAAATCCTTTAATTGCAGTTCCGTATCAATCACTTCCTTGTCGCCCACCGGATCTACACGACCATCGACATGTACCACATTATCATCATCAAAACAACGCACAACATGTACAATGGCATCTACCTCGCGGATATTCGCAAGGAATTGATTACCAAGCCCTTCGCCTTGACTCGCGCCTTTTATCAGACCCGCTATATCTACGATTTCCACCGTCGTAGGTTGCACCTTTTGGGGATTGACAAGTTCTGCCAATTTGGTCAATCTATCGTCGGGTACAGTGATGATCCCGACATTGGGTTCTTTGGTCGCAAAGGGATAATTCGCTGCCAAAGCCTTTGCATTCGTTAGTGCATTAAACAAGGTAGATTTACCGACATTCGGCAAGCCTACAATACCGCATTTTAAAGCCATTTATTTTGTAATTAGTGATTAGTAATTCGTAACTTGTGATTCGTCAACTCGTAAGCCCCTAACCCGTCAACCCGAATCGGGCGCAAAGATAGGATTTTTCTTTTCAAGTCTGTTTGTTTTTTTACTTTTGTAGAATGCTTGTTTTCTGAACTTTGGACATTTTGGGAATTAGGAAATTGGGAAATTGGGTTTTAAATCATAAATAGTTGATTATCACAATGTGTTCGCCAAATTAAAAATTACAAATCGAACGTGGATAGTTTATTCATTTTTATTTTTGTAAATAATTTATTTTTAATTAAATATAAATCATAATTTAATTTCATTAATAATCAAAAAACACTGAATACCCAATTTGGCGAACACATTGTTATCAGTTGTTTTATTTTTATTAAAAAAAACATTTAATTAATTTTATTTTATAATTGTTTAATAAAAATCCCGATAACTATCGGATTAGCGTCAAGCTAAGGCTTATGATGCCCTAAGTTCATTGAAATTACGGAGTTTTTCTTTCATGTTTTGCCTTTTTTTTCTTTTTTCATAGACAGCATGTTTGGAAAATTGCAGAATTAGTT
>CALIZI010000271.1 GCA_938028705.1 uncultured Saprospiraceae bacterium
CAAACAAAAACCTGAACTCTATTGTAGAGCCGCACAATTCAACCAGAAAGTCTATCGACAAAATTGGTTGGAGAATTTAATCGTCGCTGCTTCATTAAATGGGTACAGGGATTATGCCCCCTAATTTCTTAGAATCAGGAAATTTAGCTGCGGCGATTTCGCTTTTTTTTGATGAAAAAATATTTACCGACAGCAAATTTAATACGGATAATCTGGAATTTATCTTGAAAAATACGAAAGGCAACCCGCCTGATTATACGATGTTGGAATGGTTGGCACTTCACCCTGCACCCAAAATTCAATCGCTCAAAAAATGGATTGACAGTTCATTGGATTTGGAATTTGGGGTGATAGTCGCGGATTTAATTTTGAGAAAACATATTGATTTTTCGCAAGAACGTATCGAATCACTCATTCAATTCCTGAAAACAAGTCTTACCAAATATGGCGCGTACTCCATGTTCACCGATTTTTGGCAACCTGACGAAGCCGACGATTCACCCTTAGTCAATAGAATGAAAATCCTCTATGCTACTATCGAATTAGACCATAAAATATATCATAAAACAACAAGTCAGGAACTACAGGAACTTTTAAATAGCTGAAGATATTTAAGTAGATGGATTAAATGTGAACTTTTTTTTTACATAAAAAAAGCCTATTTTTACAAAAAAGAAAATACCATGACAGCTCTACAATTAAAAAAAGCGGTACATGATTATGTAGATAATTTGGATAATAATTTTCTTCAAATTATACATTCTATGTTGGAGACACATGCCCAACAAACCGATCCGGTTATCGGCTACGATACGGACGGTACGCCTCTGCGAGCATCTGAAATGAAAAAGCTGTACGAACAAGATATGAAAGATATGGAAAACGGCGATTTCATCACATTAGAAGAACTTAGAAAAGAATCTGCCGAATGGATGAACGCTACGAAATAGTTATTTCTCAAAGAGCGCGTAAGAGAATGGCAGGTATTTTTGATTATATGTACAGAAATGTCTCGCCTTTGAAGGCAGAAAACGTCAATAACGGGCTTTTGGACGCTATCAACAGTCTAGAGAAAATGCCTCATTCACACAAAAGAGTGCTTGAATTATGTAGTGAGGAGGTCACTTATCGCAGAAAATTAAAATGGTCGTATCAGATTATTTTCAGGATAAAAGAAGAAGAAAAAGAAGTCTTTGTATTTGATATTTTTCATAGTCGGCAAGACCCCGAAAAACTCAAAAAACTATTGGATTAATTCTCTTTAGATAGAATACAAAAAGCGGATGTTTTAAATGAATTTAAAACATCCGCTTTTTGTATTTTTTTAAATAAAATCTATTTGATTATAAATTTCTCAAAATAAAATCCGTCATTTTATCATATAAATGAAGGCGCGTATTGCCGCCGTAAATACCATGATTACGATTTGGATAAAAATAAGTATCGAAATGTTTGTTGGCAGCAATGAGGGCATTGACCATCTCGAATGAATTTTGAGCATGTACATTATCGTCGCCCATACCATGAACTAAGAGATACGCGCCTTCCATTTTGTCCACATGATTTATCGGAGAATTATCTTCATAACCGCTATTATTTTCCTGCGGAGTCCGCATAAATCGCTCGGTGTAAATGGTATCGTACCATTTCCAATTCGTCACCGGAGCGACTGCAATTGCCGTACTGAATACATCCGCGCCTTTAAATAAGCACAAGGAAGACATATATCCACCATAACTCCAGCCCCAAATACCGATACGTTCAGCATCTATATAAGGTTGTTTGCCGAGCCATTTGGCGGCTTCGATTTGGTCGATGGTTTCGTATTTGCCGAGTTGTTGGTAGGTCATTTTTCGGAACTCTTCGCCTCTTGCGCCTGTGCCGCGATTGTCCACCGAGGCGATAATATAACCTTGCTGCGCCAATGATTGATACCAAAAATAATTCGGACCGCCCCATGAATCCTGCACCGTTTGGCTATTCGGACCGCCATAGACGTACATCAAAACAGGATATTCTTTGGAACGGTCAAAGTCGGCGGGCTTTATCATCCAACCATTCAATTTGACACCTTCGCTGGTTTTGAAATCGAAAAATTCGGGCTTGCTGATAGCGTAAGTATTGAGTTTTTGGCGCAAACCCTTATTGTCTTCTATCGTTCTAACTAACTCACCCTCAGCATTATGTACGGTGTATGAAGATGGTGTACCTGCCGATGTATGCGTATTTACGAGATAGTCGAAAGTCTTGCTAAATTGAGCGCGGTTGGAGCCTTCATCAGCGGAGAGTTTACGTTTTTTCTTGCCTTTGAAATTGATAGAATAGATCTCACGCTGCGTAGGATGCACCTCGGCAGCTTGATAATAAACTCGTTCCCCATCTTCATCTACGCCGTAAAAATTGGTGACATCGTACTCGCCTTTTGTGATTTGTTTTTTCATATTCCCCTTCATATCATACAAATAAATATGATTGAAACCGTCCTGTTCGCTCGTCCAAATAAATTCTTTTCCATTCTCCAAAAAAGTCAAATTATCGTGAATATCAACGTAGTATTTATTTTTTTCGGATAATAATTTTTTCGTTTTTCCGTTTTTTGCATTCACCAAAAATAAATCCAATTCGTTTTGGTGTCTATTCATTTGAAAGACGCATAATTGGTTGTCGTCTTGCGTCCATTTCAATCTTGGGATGTACATGTCGGCTTTATTATTCAGCTTGATATTGCGGGTTTTTCCTTTTTTCAAATCATACATGTGTAAAGTGACTACCGCATTATCTTCGCCCGCTTTTGGGTATTTGAAGGTGATGTATTCGGGGTAAAGTTCGTTGCGATACATGGGCATCGTAAATTCTTTGACCTTGCTTTCATCTGATTTCAAAAAAGCAATTCGGCGGCTGTCAGGCGACCATTCAAAGACGCGCACAATACCAAATTCTTCTTCATAGACCCAATCCGTTACGCCGTTGATGATTTCGTTATTCTTACCGTCGGTAGTGATTTGTGTGGTTTTTCCTGATGATAAATCTTTGTAAAACAGGTTGTTAGCTTGCACGTAGGCAATTTTGCTACCGTCAGGAGAGAGGGTGGCGTTGCGTTGTTTGCCATTGTCGGCTACGGGTGTGAGGGTTTCGGTTTGGGTATCCCATACGTAATAATTGGCGCGGCTGGAGTAGCGATAAATTTGTTCGCCATCTGTCGAAAATACAATTTTACTTTCGTCATCGTTGAAGGTATAATTGCTGAATTTTCCGGCTTTGCCCATGTTTTTCCCGTCGAAAATGACACCTGCGGTTTCGCCTGTGGTGATGTCGTATTTGACGATATTGCCGTCTTCGGTGCGGGAGTAGTGTTTGCCGTCATTGAGGAAATTAAAACCCGCGACATAGTTGGCGCGGAAGGTCGGTGCAGCCCAGATGTCTTGGTTGGTGATTTGTTTTTTCTGGGCGAATGTGCCGGTACTAATTAGCACTGCCAGCAATCCAAAAAGTATTTTTCTCATGTCAGAATTTTTAATTAAAATATGTGTAAAGATAGTAAAAAGTCAGCGTAGCACGATTTTCAAATTGTCTTTTGAGGTTTTATGTGAAATTTTTATACCAAAAAATACATTCATCTTATTTGCACTAACTAATTGGTAATTAATTACTTAAAATGTTGTAACTACCTACTACCCTTAAAAATTTGAGTTCAAGAAAAAAGATTTAAAATTTACAAATATAGTTATTATTTTTGCGAAAACTTTACTGAATTGAATTTACCAACCGACATACCAACTTGCCATAAGGTAATTTTAGAA
>CALIZI010000272.1 GCA_938028705.1 uncultured Saprospiraceae bacterium
GGCATAAATTTCGGAAAATATTGACATCTATATTTCACGCAGAGCGCGCAGAGTACGCGGAGAAATACTGTAAAATCTCTGCGACCTCTGCGTTCTCTGCGTGAATCAGCATTTTCCGAAATTTACCCCGTTTACAGTATATCAATACCATAACACAATAATACGGTAACGGTAACACTATCACACCGTAACACAATAACACGTCAATCATGTGGACATCATACATTAAAGGTTTTCAAAATTATTTGATGCTGGAACGCTCATTTTCAGGCAATTCCATAGAGGCTTATGTACGTGATGTGACGAAATTTACGGAGTTTCTCGCCTTGCGTGAATACGACTTGACATACAGCGAAATTGAGTTGAAACACTTACAGGAATTTATCTATTGGCTCAATGATTTGGGCTTGAGTGTACGCTCACAGGCACGTATCATTTCAGGTTTGAAGGCATTTTTTAAATACCTGATGGTAGAGGATTTGTTGGATGAAAGTCCAGCGGCATTATTGGAGGCTCCGCGCCTCGACAGGAAGATACCTCATGTCCTTACACCTGACGAAATTAATCTGATTATCAATACTTTACAATTTGAAAAAAATGAATACATCAAGATTAGAAATACGGCAATGCTCGAAACTCTGTACGCTTGCGGCTTGCGGGTCAGCGAACTGACAGGCTTGAAAATTTCTAATCTGTACTTGGAAATCGGCGTGATAAAAATCATGGGTAAAGGCAATAAAGAACGCCTCATTCCGATAGGCGAAACTGCGCGAAATACCATACACACATACATGGAATACGACAAAGGCAGACACAGCCTAAAGCGCATTCATACCGACCATGCCGATATACTTTTTCTCAATCGGCGAGGCAAGCAACTGACCCGCGTTATGGTCTTTACCATCATCAAAAAACTGGCGGGATTGGCAGGTATTCAGAAAAAAGTCAGTCCGCATACTTTCCGACATTCCTTTGCCACACATCTGATTGAAGGCGGAGCAGACTTGCGTGCCATTCAGGATATGTTGGGGCATGAATCCATCACCACCACAGAAATTTATACCCACCTTGATACCGATTTTTTAAGGGATACTGTTTTGCGATTTCATCCGAGAAATGTACAACCATAGTACAGGCTGCTTTAGCTGCCTAAAACGAGATAAAGATTTCAACCTTTAGGCAGCTAAAGCAGCCTGTACTGCTACTCTTTCACCCACTTACCTTGCCCTATGATTTCGTTCTTCTGCGTCAACAGATAAGTATAAGTACCCGTAGGCAAATGCCTGATGTCTATGGGATGATTATTGGGGATTTGCTGCGATAAAACCACTTTGCCGAGTGCATCAAAAATCAACAAATCGTACTGCCCCACCACGCCTGTATCGAAAACCATATAATGAGTGGCAGGATTGGGATAAACGGTGATACCGGACGTACCCGTTTCGGGAACTTCTGTGGAGGTGAGCAGCCCGTTGGGTCCGACTTTGAGGAGATAGATGTCATATTCAAAAATACCCGTAAAATCATATCTGTTTCCATATATCAGGCACCCCCCATCTCTAGTAGCCAATACACCACTCATTACGTAGTAGGCATCACCACCGTAGTATCTTGTCCAGTTGGGATTGAGGTCTTCATCAAGTTGAGATAAGATGAGCCAACCGGGAAGTTCAGAGATAAACGGTTCACCCTCTATTTCTCTTTGCCAGCCTCCGCAGTATATTTTGTCAGGATATAAAAAATCAAGACTTTGATTAATGGCTGTAATTTCTAAAGAATCCGGTGTGCCAAAGACATAATCATTGATAACTTCATTAGCATGGCGTACTTTTTTTATCCCTATACTTTTATCATCATCACCGAATAACATGGTGTATGTTCCCGATATTAAATGTGTAGAATCATCCCATCTTTTCATAGTATTGTGAAGATGTAAATGGTCATAAAATCCATAAGGAGCATAAATAACTGTGTCAACTTCTATGTTATTATCCAAAAGTATAATTTCCCCGCCACCACCTTTTAGTATAAATCCAGAGTGGTCACTTTTTTCTAAAATGGCATCGGGAAGAAAGACAGAATCTACAGAATAGGTCTTATCATTTAGCAATGTTCCCTGATGATCTATGATAATAATACGACCGTCGAAGTAGCTTGTAGTATCACTTCTGTGACCTACAAAAGCGTATCTGTCACCTGATATTTTTTGAATATCAGTTAATCGACTAATAGGATTGGTGTTCCAAAATATCCTGCTTTCAATCAAAGACATATTATCACTTCGTAAAGTACAGTACCACGGGTAACCCTGACTCATATTCCATGCTTGCCCTATAACAACTACTGTATCTCCGAACATTTGTAAACGATATGGGTCATAAGAAAGTGTATCATTATATGGTATGGTAATATTTTGGATTAATTCTCCTTCGGGTGAAACTTCGAGAATCATAGGTCGAGCATTCTCGTCAATGTTTTGAGATAGAATAGTAACCAAAAAATTACCATTATCTTTTTCAATGACATCTCTAGGTGACTCGAATAATAAGTTGGTCATTATAAACTCAAAGGTCTCTTGAGCTTGTATAGATATGGAGAGGAATAATATTGATAAGGATATTATATATTTCATTAGAAGGATTTTAGGTAGCGGATGTATAAAAACATACACCCGCTACAAAGTTTAAGTTTAAAAACTATTGAGGAATTTCCTCTACCCTCGAACCTCCCGGAGGAAAAGGATTGTAGATTATGTCACCGTACAACGTTTCTACACGATGTGTATAATCCATTACTCCCGGTACATAAGGAATTGGAGGTTTCTGGTAAGCTGATACATTAGTAGTCAAAAACTCTCTGTTGGGTTGCTGATAATTGCGGATTGTAGCAAGCGTTCCATTGTAGTAAAAGTCCATTTCGGCAGGTGCCAGACACTTATTAGCAAAATTAGGACTTCCGTAACGGTTGTAATACAATAAGTAATCCCGATAGTTATCTCCCAGAATATCATCATCAGGATTAGGACTAGATAGAGCTGGAACTGATGCAAAATAGGCATTGCTTACACTGGTAGTGTACCACTTACAAGGAATATTAGTACCTGGACAATTCAAAAATCCCAGTCCATTGAGTGCCAATACGCGACTATTCAGTTCAGCCGCTATTTCAGTATTGGCAGCACGTCCTGTACCTTCGATAGTGCCCTCGTCAGGTCCGCAAGTGCCTCCGCCTTCTCCCCACCACCAGTGTAGGTTGAAGCCTGATTGTTTCGCTGCTTGTGTACCCGTACCCACTTGTGTCATAAAAACAAGGCTGTTGGGCATACCATCTACTCTGGCAACATCAGTGACTACAGTTACTCTATTGTCATCAGGTAAGCTGTAAAAGTGCTTGGAGAGTTTGTCCAAAGCGGCATTATAAAAAGCAATAACATCCGTGCCGTTCATCATCCCTCCTGATTGTGTGACAGACAAAGTATCTATCTGTGTATTCAGCGTTTTGAATTGATGTGCTACGTTGGTGTATTTACTATTCAGTCGAGCTTCTACCGACCAAATAACGTCTTCTATACTCATCGGTTCGAGTTCGTCAGGTCTCAGATTGTCAAGATAAGTTCCAAAACCGTCAATCCGTTGAGTGATACTTGCGTCTTCTCTCGCATTTTCAAGTGTAAAGGGATAA
>CALIZI010000273.1 GCA_938028705.1 uncultured Saprospiraceae bacterium
TGTACACCTTCGTTCAGACAATTCCACGGAATCTAGTAGTTACCAGTGGGAATACGAACTTGTATTGAACCGAGCTTAAATTTAATTATTTTTAACTTTTTATCAAGGATTTATTAAGGGACTATTCCCCAATTCCCCAATTGGCTTTGTTGCGAAGCAACTTCTTCATCGCCCAATCAAATCGTATGAGTTGTTTTCTTTTTTTCATCTTTCAAAGGTAAGGATTTTTTTGATTTTACTCAATTTTTACGGAATAGCAAAAAGTCCAAAATCGCGCCCCCTTGTAGAATTTTATTTGTATCTTGAAGGGTATGCTCCACGAAGTGTGCCCAAAATAACGGACAGCATACTACAGTATATGAACGGACAGTTATGACTTATTCTAAACGGATTCACGAATAACGACTTTATGCTAACATATAGAAAAACAAAGCAAGTCAATATACACAAATTCCATCAGGGGCAAGCCATTGAATCCAATGATTTTTTGGCAACCGAAGAACCTTTGGAAATACAAATTCGCTATGGCGCAGCCGACAATCGCCAACGTAAAAGTATCGCCGTTACCATGCGTACACCGGGCAATGATGCGGCATTGGCAGTTGGTTTTTTGTTTACTGAAGGCATCATTTCAGAGCCTGATGATGTCCTTGATATTCACTCGGCAGGTGCGCTTTCGAGTGATGAATCGAATTATGTTATTATTGATTTACATCCTGATATTTCGCTGAATATCAATCAATTACATCGCCATTTTTATACCACTTCGAGTTGTGGTGTCTGCGGTAAAAGTTCTATCGAAGCCATACAAACCAACATTCGTCACGACCTCAACTCTCCCCCACTCTACCTCAATCCACAATCCCTGATTCGTCTGCCTGATGCACTCCAAAAAGCCCAACAAGCCTTCACTCAAACAGGCGGTATTCACGCCGCCGGATTGTTTGACACCACAGGCAAACTCCAACTTATTTGTGAGGATGTCGGGCGACATAATGCACTCGACAAGGTGATTGGTGCGGCTTTTCAACAAAAACACTTACCTTTGAATCAGCACATCATTTTGGTCAGTGGTCGGGCAAGTTTTGAGTTGGTACAAAAATCATTGATGGCAGGGATTCGCGTGCTTGCCGCAGTGGGTTCGCCTTCGAGCTTGGCAGTACAATTGGCAGAAGAATATGATATGACTTTAATCGGTTTTTTGCGTGATGAACGATTTAATGTGTATTGTGGCAGGTATCGGATTCGTGATTAGTTATTGGTTTTTATAAATACAAGTAGTTGATATATATTTTTTGATAGAAATAAAATGTTGAGAAAATTTTGAATGAGTAAAAGATGAGTCCACATTAGAAAGTATAGAAATTCAAAAAAGTTAAAATTTTATTTATATATTAAAAAAATTTAATAAGAAAAAGTTAAATAATTAATGTTTTTTATAATTTTTTAAAAATTAAAAATTAATAAGATACATAATTTTATTTTAATTATTTTTTTAAATTAAAAATTAAATTTTAATATAATGCGAAATTTAATTTTGTTAAAATCATTTTTTCTTATTCTTAATGTAGGCTCAAAGATTATTTTAGGAAAAATAAAATTTTATTTAAAATATTTTTATTTAAATTTATAAAATATGAAATTTCGTTGTGTACATAATAGTATCCGCATCCGCATCCGAAAATCGGATATGCAGCAACTCGCCAATACCGGAAAAATTACCGAAACCATCACCTTTCCGGCAGGAAATACTTTTGGTTTTAGCCTGAGTTTGAATGAAAATATCGAGACGGCTACGGCTGTGTATAAAGACAACTTTGTGCAAGTCCTCCTCCCCCACTCTATCGCACATACATGGATAAAAAGTTCCGATATTAGCCTTACACACGAACAAGCATTAACAAACGGCGAGACACTACATTTGCTGATAGAAAAAGACCTGCCCTGCCTCGACAGACCCGAAGAAGATAAGTCAGATACCTTTGAGGAATTGGCAGAAAAGGCGAGTGATATTTGTTAGTCGAAGCACTTATTCAGAAAGCAAATTTGAAATATATTTATACCCATAATAATCAAATAAAAAAACAGGAAAGGCACTCAATACGGCAACCCTAGCATCTCTCCTGATAAATTTTTCTAATTGCTTCAAGAAAATATCAATTTGGCTGATTTGATTGGCAGGTAATTCAAATACATCATTTATAATGAAATTCATCTTTTTTAAATGTATTTCAATGAGTTGAACCCAAATCGCTTTTGTATATTTTTTGATTTGTTTAAGTTCGTTTTTTGCTTGATCGCCTACCATTTTTTTGTAGCGGATGTTCTCTTTTGCTTTTACTGTTAAATGTTGGAAATCAATGGAATCGGAATAATGTTTTAAAGCCTCTATCATCGGATAACTGATGAATATTTTACCTCGTTCTGTTTCTTCATTAAAAAAATTGATTACTTCTCGGAGGTTATCATCATCAGCCCAATTATCGTGTCCATCATAATCAAAAAACAGGTATATTTCAGCAAAATCCACTCGTTTGTATTCCGATAGAATCCCTTGATTCTGAGGGATTTGCTTCAACAAAGCAAAGGTGTCTAAATCTTCATCTCCTACAATTTCTTTGTACAATTCATACACGTCATTGCAATACGCACATTGCACGATAGTGTTTTCGTTGATGAAATATTTGGTCAGATTATCGGTGATTTGCTTTTCGGTTCGCTCACCTTCAAATACGAATAAAATATTAGACATGGAAGGAGCCGGCTTTGTACATTTTTTCGATATTATGCGCTTCTCTCAATTCTTTTGGGGTGCTTTTTGCTAATGATTTTATGGAATTTTTATTCATTAAAAAATAGCAATCAGGTCGCAATAAATCATTGCTGATGATGGATGTGTTATGTGTTGTCAATACAAATTGAGCGCCCGTTTTTTTCAATTCTTCTACAATTAATCTGGATAATTCGTGGTGGTAGAAAGCGTCAAATTCATCGATGAAGACGAAAGAGACGGTTGATTTTTCTTTTAGTCTTTGCAGCCAAAAATAGAATATGACAAGTGATATTGTTCCAGTGGATGCAATCAGAGAAAATGGAATTATTTGACCATAGTTAAAATGAAAAGCGATTGTTTTACCCGGAAGTTGATCTATGGCTATTAATTCACATTCTATTCCTGCAGTATTTAAAAACCTTTCTAAATCATTAATATTGTCTTTTTCAATAATATCTTCAAAAACATCTTTATTGCCAATTTCCAATCCTAAATACATATTGCTATCCAAAGATTTGAAAAACAGCATTTTGTCTATGAAATTAAAAAAATTATATAAAATTTCTTTCTCTTTATTATTTTCTAATTGAGCGTTATTTTTAATATAATTAAGAAGGGATAAATTTTCGTTAGTCAGTTCTTTGTTCAACGTTTCAGTTCCTTTAAAATTAATATCAGCTTGATTACCTATCTTTCTGTCAATTTTAGCCAATACTTTTCCATTGATGCTAAATTTTTCTGATACTATGACACCAACATCATTTTTTTGATAATTATAATTAATTATATTAGAATCTATTAGAAACTCATACTGAAAATTAGCAGTTGATAAATCATTAAACCCATTTAAATAATTTTGATACTGTTCCTCCTCTCTTTGCTTATCCGTCAAATGCCTAACAATATCAAACATCGCCAATCCCAAATTCGACTTCCCCACCCCATTCCGACCATAAATAATCGCATGATTGACCACACCATTTTTGATGCTTTCTGTATTAAATTCATACCCATTAGTCTTCTGCAAATCAAAGACAAACGATTCATTAAAGCCCTTAAAGTTCGATACTGAAAATTTTGTTATCACAATTTTTTAATTTATTTTCTCCAAAGATAAACTAAAAACACCAATTTGCCGTAATTTTTTTACGGAATGTATAAATTTAAAAATTATCCGTACATTTATCACCACCAAAACTAATCACCAATCACCAATCACGAAGATTATGAAAAAGCCACACGCACAGCCACCCGAAACCCACACCGGCATCAAAATCGGAAAACCTGCCACCAAAGCCGTCGGCACGAAGGGTGTAACGGAATCCTTGCGCCATATCAACAAATATATGAACAAGGCGGATGCCTTGCGTATCACATCCAAGCTCAATCAAAAAGGCGGTATCGACTGCCCCGGCTGTGCCTGGCCCGACCCCGACGATGAGCGTTCCAAACTCGGCGAATATTGCGAAAATGGCATCAAAGCCATCGCCGAAGAAGCCACAAAAAAAAGTATTGGTGAAAAGTTTTTTTGGCGAAATAGTGTACAGGATATTTCGGAATGGTCAGATTTTAAAATAGGTAAACAAGGACGACTCACCGAACCTATGATTCTGCGTGAAGGCGCAAGCAATTACGAACCTATCTCATGGAACGATGCTTTTCAACTCATTGGAAATGAGCTAAATAAACTCGATTCACCCGATGAAGCGATATTTTATACATCAGGACGCACCTCCAATGAAGCGGCTTTTTTATATCAACTATTTGTCAGAGAATACGGCACAAACAACCTTCCCGACTGCTCCAATATGTGCCACGAATCCAGCGGAAAAGGCTTGTCACAAACCGTAGGTATCGGCAAAGGTTCAGTCACGTTGACGGATTTGTATGAGGCGGAAATTATCATCGTTATGGGGCAAAATCCGGGTACGAATCACCCGCGTATGTTGAGCGCACTCGAACGCTGCAAAGAGAACGGCGGCAAGATTATCAGCATAAATCCTATCCCCGAAGCCGGACTTGTCAACTTCGTGAATCCGCAACGACCTTTAAAAATGTTAGGCGGTGGCACTCCGCTGACCGACCTCTTTTTACAAGTACGCGCCAACGGTGACGTAGCACTTTTAAAAGCCATGATGCTCTTGCTTTTGGAAGAAGAAAAAACAAATCCGGGAACTGTTTTTGATAAAAAATTTATACAAGAAAAAACAGAAGGATTCGACGAACTTATACATAATTTAAAAAAATATTCATTTAAAGAGCTTGCTAATGAATCAGGTGTTGCACCCGAAAAAATCCGCGAAGCGGCAGCTATGATTCAGCATAAATCCAAGATAATTATTTGCTGGGCAATGGGCATTACCCAACACGAAAACGGCGTAGATAATGTCCGCGAAATCGTCAATTTGCTCTTACTCAAAGGCAGTATCGGCAAGCGCGGCGCGGGTACTTGTCCGGTACGCGGACATAGCAATGTGCAAGGCGACCGCACGATGGGTATTTGGGAAGCACCACCACAAAGTCTGCTCGACAGTATCGAAAAAACCTTTGGATTCAAGCCCCCGCAAGCGCACGGATACGCCGTTGTGGACGCGATACCCGCGATGCACGACCGCAAGGCAAAAGTCTTTTTTGCGATGGGCGGCAACTTCCTCTCCGCTACGCCCGACACCGAATTTACGGCAGAAGCACTGCGCCGATGCGACTTGACGGTACACGTCTCTACTAAGCTCAATCGCAGCCATCTCGTACATGGCAAGCAAGCCTTGATATTGCCCTGCCTCGCCCGTACCGATATGGACGAACAAGCGGAAGGCGAGCAATTTGTCAGCGTAGAAAATTCGATGGGTGTGGTACATTCTTCAAAAGGAGTGCTAAGACCTATTTCGGATAAACTGTTGAGCGAACCCGCTATCGTCGCACGTTTGGCGAAGGCGACGATGCCCGATAGTAAAGTCGATTGGGAGCAAATGACCGCCAATTACGACCATATCCGCGATGCTATTGAGCAAGTCATTCCCGGCTTCGACAATTATAATGAACGAGTACGCGAACCCGGCGGTTTTTATCTCCCGAATGGCGCACGAAAAGGCACATTCAATACCAAAAGCGGCAAAGCACATTTTACGATAAATAAAATAACACAACACAATCTCCAACAAGGCGAATACCTCATGCTCACCAACCGCAGCCACGACCAATATAACACGACAATTTATGGTTTAGATGACCGTTATCGCGGTATTTATAACGAAAGGCGCGTTGTCATGATGCACCCCGATGATATGAAAACGGAAGGACTGAAAGCCAAAGATGTAGTGGATTTGACGAGCCATTTTAATGGAAAAACGCGGACGGCAAAGCAATTTATCGTCGTGCCTTACGATGTAGCGCGAGGCTGTGTAGTGACCTATTTTCCCGAAGCCAATGTCCTCGTACCACTTGAACAACAGGCACATACGAGTAAGACTCCGGCGAGTAAGTCAGTGAAGATTCGAGTGCAAAAAACGTAGCGCGAGACCTTCGGTTAGTGTATCGTAGTGCAGTGCCCTTGTGCCGGCAAATGACTGCACCTAGCTCGCGTACTCGCCTATATTATGTGTGTTTATGAGAAAACTCTTTATGAAGTTGAAAGTGTTGAATCTTATTAAAGAAATACAGATTGCCAAAAATTGCTTGAAAAAAAGCAAGGAAGATGCCGAGCTAAAAAAACAGGAAAAGGTTTTGCTATTTATTGAACGTTTAGAAGCTTATCTAACTTATTATGAAGACTTTATGGAAGGATTGGGGGGTATATCTATTCCGGTGAGTTCGGAAGTCATTGAGAGTTTGTTCGGCACGTATAAAAGTTTAGCCAGCTTAGGTAAGTTGGTAGGAACGACCAACTTAAACTTGGAAATTGGGGTGCGATGTATGCAAAAACAGGACATAGACATGAAAACCAAAGAAGCCTTAGAGACTATTCTGATGACCGATTTAAAAGAATGGAAAGACAAACATTCCTCTGAAAATCAAGTACTTAAAAGGAAACAGTTCTTTAAAAATAGAAAGTAGTTTTTCAACTTTTGAGTAGGCTAGGGTTGGGGGGAGGAAAAAGGTAGATTTTACAATTTCTTATTCAACTGATTATCAGCGAATTATTTTTTCATGAGAAAACCCTTATATATGATACCTTGACAATGTTAAATTTTAAAAAATAAGAATGCGTCTTTGTTTGAAATAGTAAATCTGCGCTGAATTTGACCTAAAACTTGTCAGACATTTTGAAAATGTCTGACAAGTTTTAGGTCAAATTCAGCGCGAAATGCCTTATTTACATTTAATAAAAATTTAATTTAACATTGTCAAGATACTTATTCAATTTCAATAGAATAGTATTTTACAATTTCTAAATAAAATAAATTTTATCCCGTCTCAAATTTTTCTTATCGCAAAGTTGTTTAAAAAGCAATATCAACTTCCAATCCACTTATTTAATATTTAAATAACTGATAATCAAAGATTTACAAGAAAATATGTACATCTTTGATTTTCAGCAGATGTAGGTGTAATTAGACTTTGGACAAAGGAAATTGGGAAATTAGGAAATTAGGTAATCCCTTCTGTTTTAGATTTTTACAAAAATAATTAATTGCATGTTTTATTTTATTAATAAAACTTATTTAATTGATTATCAATGAATTACGGTTTTAAACCGAAGATCCCAATTTTCTAATTCCCATTTTGTCCAAAGTCCAAAGGTGTAAGATACGTTGAAAATATCTGACATCTTGTCCAATCTTAGGCGGGGTATTCGACAAATAATTGAATTGTCCTCCTTAATCTCTATTGAGTGTGACACACATAAGTGGATTTGCAATATTAAAATGCATCTTTGGTTTGATAAATACAAATTGTAGATACTGTAATGACTGCTTTACAGGTTGACCGCGAATACTGTAATGACTGCTTTAGCTGTCAAGTGAAATGAAAATGTATTTATAAATTATTGCTTTTGAATTTATTACAAATTAAAATAATAATCTACTTGACAGCTAAAGCAGTCATTACGGAGGCTCTTGCCAATCTTAGCTTTTTTTGATTTTATATTATGATTCCACTTATGTGTGTCACACTCATCTCTATTTTAAAAACGGGGGGATAAGTATGGATTAGAGTGTCAAATACGCCATTAGATATAAATTATTTTTTTCAAGTGCAGCGAAATACGACAAACATGCATATAGTTTAATAGGTTCGTGAAAGGAATAATCTCCACAAGCAACCTTTTGTAAAAATCTCATCCAAGAAAATAGCTTTTCTACACAAATTTTCCGGTAAGAATCAGGTAAAATATCTCAAAATTTCACCTAATCAATTAATGTTCAAAGTCTAATAAGATACATTATACATAAACCATATATTATGCTTAACAAACAAACGTTTTTTTTAATATTCTTCGTAGCTTTTTGTAATGTTATAATTGCACAAAACGTTCCGATTCTAAATTACTCTTTAAATAATGCCGGTCAAGTTCAGTTAGAAATTGAAGCGCAAGCTGACCAATATTATCTATTGACTGCACAGCATCCTCCCAATCTAAACTATGAATCAGTTACTTCGATGACTATGGGCATGGATGGTAATATGATAATATCTGAACCACTTGCAGCTTTCCCTCTTCAGAATTATAAAATAACGGCACATTCTATCGCCAATCCAGATGATACAGATGGAGACGGCATCGACGACATTACCGAGTTCAATAACATGCCTACTGATGCGCCTTTAAATTTTGCAGAGGCTATTTCATTTACGGATGGTACAACCTCAATAGATAATGCTGAAACTTTTACCAGTATGGCAGTTGTAGCGGATGTCCCTTGGGCGCCTTTTCTTAATGGTCAACAATTTGTAAAGTTCGGAATACTTGACAGAGATACCGATAAACCCAGAGTATATTTTATCAATAGCAATACTCATTTTATTCATGCAGGTTTTTTTACCGCTATTGGTGAAAGTTCTAATCAAGATGACGGATCCGGCGAGATAGTTTTTAACCCTAATGAGATACTCCCCAATGGAGTTATCGGTAGTTATTCATTTAATTTTTCATTTGGAGATGCAGAATCTTTTGAAGATACCCAAAGAACATTTGAATTATTGGCAGCCAATATGCCTTTCCTTCAAAATAATCTACAACACTTTATTGGAACCGGAGGAGAAGCAGTTTATAACACTCAGCATAAAGATGATTATGTGGGGTCAAGAATAAATGTTGTCTTAGAATCTGAAGTATTTGCCGATATAGACTTTATACCTTTCAATGAAGCAGAAGGATTTGGTTTTTTCAGACAGATGGAATTAGATGAAAATCCGGGTTCACGAGATATTGTTTTGTACGATGCACTTCCTAATTCTCTGCCCAGAGTAGGAGGCATTATCACTTCCGTAATACAAACTCCTTTATCACATGTCAATCTAAGAGCTATTCAGGACAATGTACCCAACGCATATATCAAAGAGCCACTTGACATAGATACCATATCCAGTTTACTTGGGAATTATATTTATTATAAAGTAGAACAAGATAATTATCAAATAAGAGAAGCTACTTTGGAAGAAGTCAATGATTGGTATGAAGCACTAAGACCTACAGAAGAACAAATACCTGAACGAGATTTGAGCCAAACAAGTATTTTACCACTGGATTCAATTGGATTTGAAATGGGTACTGCCTTTGGAGCCAAGTGTTCGAATGTAGCTACCATGAGGAAATTTGGACTGCCGGAGGGTACAATTCCTAATGGTTTTGGTGTGCCATTTTATTTTTATGATGAATTTATGAAATTCAATGGCTTCTATCAAAAAGTAGAAGACATGACATCGGATGCTGATTTTCTTTCTGATTTGGAAACCCGCATTGAAATGCTCAAGGATTTCAGAAAAGAAATAAAACAGGCGGATATGCCTCAATGGATGTTAGACGAATTGCAGACAATGCACGAATCATTCCCCGAAGGTACTTCTATAAGATGTAGGTCAAGTACCAATAATGAGGATTTACCGGGATTTAGTGGTGCGGGATTATATACTTCCAAAACACAGCACCCCGACGAAGGGCATATTTCAAAATCTATAAAGCAGGTTTATGCCAGTATGTGGAATTTCAGAGCCTTTGATGAGCGAGATTTTTACCGTATCAATCACTACGTTGCTGCTATGGGAGTCTTATGCCACCCCAATTTTAAGGACGAAAAATCCAATGGCGTAGGCGTGAGCATAGACCCTATTTACAATACAGAAAATAATTTTTATCTAAATACTCAAGTAGGCGAATTCCTAATTACCAATCCGGATGCCAACTCTATACCCGAAGAAATTTTATTGAATCAAGACCCGGATGAAGGCTATACCGTTTTGAGGTATTCCAATTTAGTACTCAATAATGAATTGGTCATGGGAGAACAATATCTTAACCAAATGAGAGACTACCTTCAGGTTATTCATGATGAATTTGCCATACTATATAATTTCGTAGGGGTCGAAGGTTTTGGTATGGATATAGAATATAAGGTAACAGCAGAAGACCAACTAGTGATAAAACAAGCCCGACCCTGGGTTTCGTTCTGGGCAGGAATCAATGCTAATTTTGATTTAGCCAGCATCGAGATTACTGACCCGCCAAGTTCTTCTACCTTGAGCAATGCAGAGTTAGTCACTGTGAAAATAGCCAACGAAGGATTAGAAAACATGGAAAATTTTGAAATTTCACTGCTAATAGAAGAACAAATAGTAGAAACGATAACAATTAGTGAGGAATTAGCACTTCAAAATTCTGCGGAATACCAATTTACAATTCCACAAGATTTTTCAACACTTGGCGATTATAACATTGGAGTTATCGTTTCACATCCATCTGATGGTTATGCTGCCAATGATACCTTACGCACTACTTTAAGCAAACTATACGCCTTGGAAGGATCACTTACAGCAGAACTAAAAGAAGCGAAATGTGGAGAAGAAGTCGATCTTATTGCGAAAGTCACGAACCTTGGCGAAGCTACTTTTAACAACACCAAAATTGAGGTTGCTGTCAATGGAATGGTAGTAGATACCATTGATTATGGCTTTGGTATTCCTTATGGGATTGAAGCAGAAATACTTATTACTGTCACTGAAAACTTACAGCAAAATGATAACGACATCACTCTTAATTTATTGAGTGTAAACGGACAACAAGATGCAATAATTGATAATAACACAGCCTCAATTACAACAGATTTAAGCACTACTCATGACTATATAACTCTAATCATAAATACAGATGACTATCCAGAAGAAACATCATGGGCTATATATGATAACACCAATAATGAATTTCTTGCAACAGGTGGTCTAGGTAATACTAACCCGAATTCAGAATTTCGGGAAGATATTTGTCTAAACTATAATTCTTGTTTCTCTTTATTTGTGTATGATGTCTATGGTGATGGAATATGTTGTAGTTATGGAACTGGTAATTTTTCAATAGAAAGCACATCAGGAGAAGTATTGCTTACCAATAATGGTAATTTTGGAAGTGAAGTGGAAGAAATGTTTTGCCCAAATGGAGCAGAATGTTTACTTACAGCAGAAATCTTAACGACCAATGCCTCTGATGAAAATGCGATGGATGGTAACATTACAATAAATCCTTCTAATGGAACAGCACCTTATGAATACAGTATTGATGGTGCTCAAAGTTTTGTAACCAATAATATATTCGACAATTTAGTGCCGGGTACTTATCCGATAGTCGTAAAAGATGCTTCAGAAAATTGTATCTATGAAGAAACGGTAGAAATTGAATTTGATGTCGTCAGCAGCATAGACGACCCTTCTGCAAGCGATATTAAAATATTTCCAAATCCTGTTAGGGAAAATTTGGTTATAGAAATAGGAGAAAATTTTAATACGTCCGGTGATGTGAATATTGAAATCTATAATCCATTAGGAGTATTGATACAAACGGGTTCAATTTCAAAATTTGACAGCAACACTCAAACCCTTATCTCCTTAAAAAATTACGCCCCCGGCACTTATATTATTAAATGTCATAACCAACATTTTGAGAAAAACTTTAGAATAGTCAAACTGTGAAAAAATAAGGGTCGTTCCTGCAAATGTAATGCTGAAAGCTGGGCAACTTGTCTTGCATTTTAGAAATCTATCAATACCCCACATCTTTGAAATGTCAGATATTTTCGAAATAAACATTATTTAAATGTTTCTATTTTATTAAAAGAATAACATTTTATAAATTATAAATATTTTAAATAAATAAGTAAGTAAGTAAGTAAGTAATCCTGTTTACTAAACTTTTCGAGTTTAGTAAACATAAGCGAAGTACAAATATCAGTGCGTTACCTACGTTTACTAAACTTATGGGGTATTGATAGATTTTAGAAATGCAAGGCAAGTAAGGGGGTACGATTCGTTTTTGTACCCACTAATATTCTTGATTATCAATATTTTACGAATTTTAAATTAACTTAGTAACTATATATTTTAAAAAATAATAATATATTTGTATTTAGGATGGAATATTTTTTCCAAATTTGGGCAAAAACTCGTCAGACATTTTCAAAATCTACCGATGAGCTCATATTTTCCGACAAAGTTTAAATGTCAGACGAGTTTTAGCCCAAATTCAAGCCCAATGCCGTCCATTATTGGGCTACCCACGTAAAGTTGGACAAGATGACGGACACTTTTGAAGCGTCAGGCATCACTAATGTTTGTTAATCAAAGTCTTACGAAATAGTCTTATAACCTATTGACTATCAATGTGTCCAACTTTACGTGGGTAGCCCATTATTGAATAAAAATTAAAAATGAGTATGGGTGCAAAAACGAATCGCACCCCAAGTAAGGGCATTACATTCGCTCATATGTATTAAGCGGTGAAAAATGTAAAATCCCGTCATTCGTCGGGATTTTACATTACAATAACGATTTTCACCTTATAGTACAGATGAGCAATTACATTTATAGCACTACCATTTTTTTTGTAAAAATCTAAAAAAGAGGGGTTTACCCAATTTCCTTTATCCAAACTCTAATTATAAAATTAATTAAATATCTTTATAAATATAAAATAGAATTTATATTAAAGATTACATTACACTACTTCGGCAATCCAAGAATATAATAGCCCAAATTTTTCCCGTTCTTCTTTTTTGCGGGAGCCATTTCCCAAGTATAATTCGGGTCTTTTTCGGGCAGGAGATATGCTTGGACATCATCGAAGGTGTACATTCTTGGCATAGAAGCCTGTCCGTCCCAAGCATAAAATATCGGCACTACGGGAATCAACCACGTAAACAAAATATCCTTCCAGTTCAATGGCTTCACAAAAGGAACGAGGACTATCGCCATCAATGCCACGATGATTAAGCCCAAGGGCAGAAATAATGCCCATACGATAGTCGGCATTTTATTTTCCGCGATTTCATAAATCAAAATGGCTTGCTTATTTTCCTGTGCAGTAGCGAGTATTTTGCGAGCAGTATCAGGTGGTATATGATGGAAACTGTTGACCATTGTTTTGATGCCTTCGGGAGCTTGGGAGAGATTGGAAGCATCAAGCGGTGTAGGGTTGTACAACATATTCATGTGCTGTTCAGCGTTAAATTTTTCAACAAATTGTGGGTTGGGATGTAGGTCGGTCAGTAGCAACTCTACAGGAATTTCGGGCTGTTGTTCATTCAAATATTCAACAACCACCGGCATCGCTCCGCCCGAACCGGAGCCCATATCGACAATGCGCGAAAAATGATTTTTTTGCCGAATATTCATCAGCAAATCACCTAAAACTTCTTTGGTTCCCATTAACTTGTGCAATACTACAATGAGTTTGGTCATCGTTGAACGCCACATAGCGGGAAACCAATCAAAATCTTCAAATTCAAATAGTTGTATTCTTTTCACGATAGATTTTTTTGTTTAAAATATTCAAACTGGGCTTTGGACATTGGGGAATTAAGAAATTTGGTATTGGGGTATCCCGATAGTTATCGGGATTTCTATCAAATAGTTATAAAATTAAATTAATTAAATGTTTTTTAATTTCAATAAAAGTAAAATAACTGATAATCAATTACTTACGATTTAAAACCGAAGATCCCAGTTACCTAATTTCCTAATTCCCCAATGTCCAAAAGCCAGATTCAAATATATAACAAAAAAATCAAAATCAAAATATGTGCCTTGCTCTTACTTGAAAATTCAGCTTCCAATTCTCAATCTCACAAGTAGTATAACAAAAAAACTTGCCTTGCATTTTTGAAAATACAAGGCGAGTTTTTATTATATTTAAAAAGAACATCTACATTAAATTAATAATATTAAATTAAATTTTTATTAAATCTCTGCGACCTCTGCGTTCTCTGCGTGATTTACTCAATTTGGAGCAAATTTGTCAGACATTTTGAAAATGTCTGACAAGTTTTATATCAAATTCACTTGATGAGCAATTTCTTAGTCGTTGCTAGTTGACCATCTGTAACTGTAACAAAATATAGTCCCGATTGAAGAGCTGTGCTTATGTTTAAATTCCCTGTTGATGCTATTCCTTCTCTATAAACTATTTGTCCATGGCTGTTGTATATCTCCACAATTGCCTGCTCGCTGAATGTTTGATATTCAATTTGGAAATCGCCATTTGAGGGATTCGGATAAATGCTAAATTCCCCTTCTGTACCGGTCTCTAATTTTGCTGAGACTCCATCCACCTCAAAATGCCCCCATCCTAAAGTAGCTTCATACTGTATATAATATTTGCCATCAATCGGCTCCGGCATATTATTCGACCAAATGTTGAGTCTTCCCTAAAAAAGTAAGTTCATTGAAATATCCGAATAATCTTTTGCATATTTGTGTTATTATATACGTTAAATGAGATTTTGATGTTTTTAGCACGCGAATTACCAGTTTCCCCTCCATTATTGGACAGC
>CALIZI010000274.1 GCA_938028705.1 uncultured Saprospiraceae bacterium
GGGTGCGATTCGTTTTTGTACCCACTAATATTCTTGATTATCACTATTTTATGAATTTTAAATTAACTTGACAATAGTACATTTAAAAAATAGTAATGTATTTGTGTTTAGGATGGAATATTTTTTCCGAATTTGTGCTAAAACTCGTCAGACATTTTCAAAATCTACCGATGAACTCATATTTTCCGACAAAGTTTAAATGTCAGACGAGTTTTAGCCCAAATTGAAGCCCAATGCCGTCCATTATTGAATAAAAATTAAAAATGAGCATGGGTGCAAAAACGAATCGCACCCCATTTATTTTTTTAATATTAAAATTGATAGAAATTCAGCATTTTATGTAACGATTTAAACCTAAAGTATTTATCTTGTCGGGTATTTTTTTTCACTTTAAAACAATTATATATGAAACGATGCACACTCTTAATTTGTCTTTTTATCTGTTGCGTACAAATGTATGCACAAAAAAATATGTACGTTGGGCTTAACATGATTCATGCCCACGACCTCACCAAAATAGAAGATGAAGGGCGCAACTTTTTTCCGACTTTTGCATACAGTCCGGGATTTGAATTTCGGATAGGGCATAGTATTACACCCGTTTTTTCATTGGAAACCGGATTGATTTTCAAGGACTATGAGGTCAATTTTACTTCACAGTTAATGGACCCCAATATGGTAGATAGATTTAGTGGCTTTTATACCGCTCAAATTCCTATTCGCCTTAGAGGACATTGGCAATTGCTGAATAAGGCAGTCATTATATCTCCGGTTTTGGGCTATCGTCTTGCTCATGTCTCCGGTGCAAACAAAGATAAACAAAGGGAACAAACGCAGGCGGTCACCAATTATCGGATAGAGTATTTTATTGACCGGAACATGAGCACCTTTCCCTCTTTTGCAGAATTGGGTGTTGATATGGAATTTAAGATGTCAAAAGCATTTGACTTTATAGCAGGTTTCACTTACGTGAAGGGTTTTAAGCCGATCACTCAATCAACAAGCAGATATGATTTTAACACCGGAACCTTTCAAGAATTTTCCGCTACTACTAGAGGAAGTTATGCAGGTTTAAGCATGGGTATTAGATATAATTTTAATCCATATTGGATAAAGCCGGCTTTGCAGGAAGTTTATGACAGAGGTCCTCAATAACAAAAAAAATGCTCCTTCCAAATCTGAATTTGGAAGGAGCATAGAATGATTGGACTTTGGACAAAATGGAAATTAGGGAATTGGGAAACTCGGTTTAAAACTGTAATTCATCAACTGAATAGATTTTATTAATAAAATAAAACATGTCATTAATTGTTTTTTGTAAAAATCTGAAAAAGAGGGGTTTACCTAATTTCCCAGTTCCCCAATTTCCTCTGTCCAAAGTCTAATAGAATGAGTATATTTTTAAAAAATTATCGTTGAATAATCATTTTTTGAGTGGCAATATTTTTTCCGTTTACAAGAATAGAATAACCATACGTTCCATCAGGTAATCCATTGGCATCAAACTCAATTGCGCCTTTGCCTAAGATACTATAAGTGGCGATTGCTCTGCCATTCAAATCATATACCATCAATGCAGCTACTCCAAGTTTTTCGGGCAATTCGTACTGTATCGTTGTAACACCACTGAATGGATTGGGGGCATTTTGACGTAGCATTACTCCGGCTGTATTAATGTCATTATTGATACGGGAAGTGTTGCTTTGAGGCGTATCCGTACCGTTGAGCAAGACTTCGAGTTTTTCCATTCTTGATTGCAAATCAGTGATTTGCTCCTTCTGTTCCAAGATTTCTTCCGCTTGTTCATCAATAGTACCTTCCTGCTCTTTTATGGCTTCTACAAGCACCGGAATCAAACCATCATAATTGACCGCATAGTAACCCGCTTCGTCTTTTTTGACCAATTCGGGAAATACCTTTTCCAAGTCTTGCGCGATAAAGCCCAGATGATTACTTTGTTTCAATTGTTTAAAATCAATATTGTTGATAGTTTTCTGTTTGAATCCGTAAGTTACCCCGTCTATGGCATTGATTTTATCCAATGCGCTGTCAATGACTTTGATATTTTTCTTGTAGCGTTTGTCTGACGAGACCCAACTGCCCGTAGCAAAGGCAGAGCCGCTGACGTAGAGTTTGTAAGAACCCGGGTTTGTGGTGCCGATACCTACGTTGCCATTATTTAGGACAGACATGCGGGTTTGAGTCGGACCGCCTGCACCAATGACATCAAAATCCAAGCGACCACCTGAGAAACCAATGATGTTATTGGCACCGCTTTTTGAGCCGGAGACAAAAGTAGCTCCATAACCTTGATTGAGCATACCATAGATGCTACTGACCGGAGAATTGCCCAAAGATGACCATCTGTCACTACCTCCGAAGCCACCGAAAGTTCCAGCGACTCTTTGTGAAAATCGTCCGTTGACATATAATTCTATTTGGTCGCCGGCAATTACAGGAACATCTCCGTTTACACCTACCTGTCCGTTGAATGTGAGTATATCGGCAGAGAAGTCTCCTTTTATAAGTGGATTGGCTGTGGCACCGTTATGAATATAAAGTTTATTATTGCCGGATTCATTATAGCCTGCCTGATAGCCAAGAAAAACATTGCCGGAACCTGTCGCATTAAAACCTGAACGATAGCCTAACATGGTGTTATTGAGTGAGGTTTGAACATCGTAACCTGCTTGGTAGCCCAAAAAGGTATTATTATTACCCGTTGTATTTTTCCTACCCGCAGCATGTCCTACAAAGGTGTTTCTAGCTCCTGCAGTGTTCTCGAATCCTGAATTAGAACCTGAAAAAGTATTATAACTTCCTATTGTGTTCCTATATCCGGCAGTTCTGCCAATGAAAGAATTATACACACCGGAAATATTAAATCTACCTGCAGATTGTCCGACAAATGTATTGTAAGCTCCAGAAGTGTTATCATATCCGGTATTTCTACCAAAGAAGGAATTACTGGTACCTGCATTGACACGTCCGGCATTGACACCTACGAAAGTACGGTTACCTCCGCTTGTACCGCTTCCTGCTCCTAAATTAACCTGTGCTTGCAAATTAAATGATGTCAAAAGCATCATTGTCGAAAAAAATGTGATTTTAAATAATGTTTTCATAATTGAATGTTTAAGTAAGATGAAATAATTGAGTGAGTCAAGTTGTGCACACTTGATTTAAAATATTTTTAAAATTATATTTTATTTTTAAATTTATTTAAATACAAAAATGGATGCTGTTATTTCCCACAAAAGCAAAGCTACGCTTCTGCTACCCGAAATAACTCAACAGTAGTCAATCACATACATGTTATGAATGTGAATTAAAAACCATTCAGGGTAATCCAATAAAAGTGTCGTTAAGATTGGAAAAAGGCACTAAGCCTTCAAGACAAGATATTCTTTCATGATTAACACGTTTTTTAAAGATGAATAAATGTTAATTGTGATATATGGGTAGTTGAACAGCGAATAGTTTTTTTTGTTTAAAAATTTTTAAAAAAAATTTAAAAAAATATTTCATATAGATGCTTTGTGTATAGCTATTTACGTATTTTATTATACCATAAGTGTACTAAATTTACCTCAAATTGCGTTTTATAACTTAATTTGAAATATATTTTTATGACTTCAACAAGGTCTTCACAATAGCATAATACTCCTCATTGGCAAGCGAATAAAAAGAGTTTTTGCCCTCCCGATTCACCCGCACAATTTTTTTACCCTTCAAAATACGCAGATGATGCGAAGCAATAGCTTGTTCGATTTTCATAGTCTCATGTATCTGTGTGACAGAGAGTTTCTCTTCCCGACTCAACAAGTCAATAATCGAAATGCGAATAGGATGAGCAATAGCCCGCAAAGTCTCTGTGGCATCTTCCAGTTGCTCTATATCAAAACGGCTGTTCATAATTAGTTGAATGGTAGTTAGTTAATCAGTCAATTAGTGGAACAGGGAATCAGGGAATTGGTTGAACAGGTGAGCGGGTAAATCAGTTGAGCAGATAAGCCGGTCATCAGGTTTATATTATGATAAAAACAAATTTTCATTGCATTAAAATTATTTTATAATGTATTTTTTATTAATAATAAATAATTTATAAAATTTTTATTTAAAAATATTTTTAATAAAAAAATAAATAACACAAATATTTTGTAAAATAAAATACCATTTCACGTCCACCCGATTACCCGCTCATCTGATTAACTGATTCACTAATTACCCGTTCAACCAATTCACTAACTTGCCCTCTGCTGCGCCAGCAAATACAAAACCGCCATACGCACTGCCACGCCGTTTTCCACCTGTTGAAGGATAATAGATTGCTTGGAATCAGCTACATCGCTCGTGATTTCTACGCCCCTGTTAATCGGTCCGGGGTGCATAATCACGATGTCTTTTTCGATACTGTCCAATAGTTGTTTATTGATACCGAAGTGTTGAGCGTACTCGCGTAGCGAAGGGAAATATTTGATGTCCTGACGCTCCAATTGAATACGCAATATATTCGCTACATCGCACCATTGCAGCGTCTCTCTGACATCGTAACTCACACTCACGCCCAGACTTTCGATGTGTCGCGGAATCAGTGTCGGCGGTCCGCATACACACACATTTGCACCCAATTTTTGCAAACAAAAAATATTACTCAAAGCCACCCGCGAGTGCAAAATATCGCCAAATATCGCAATATTTTTCCCTGCCAAATCGCCGATAGCCTCACGCATCGAGTAGGCATCAAGGAGGGCTTGTGTAGGGTGTTCGTGCGTACCGTCACCGGCATTGATGATATTGGCATCAATGTGCCGCGAGAGAAAAACATGCGCTCCGGGCGCAGGGTGACGCATGACGACCATATCCACTTTCATCGACAAAATATTATTGACGGTATCCAACAAAGTTTCGCCTTTTTTGACGGAAGAAGAGGAGGCAGAAAAATTGACCGTATCGGCAGAAAGGCGTTTTTCGGCGAGTTCGAAAGAAATGCGTGTGCGGGTAGAGTTTTCAAAAAACAGATTGGCTACCGTCACATCGCGCAAAGAAGGCACTTTCTTGATCGGACGGTTGATGACTTCCTTAAATTGCACCGCAGTATCCAATATCAATTGTATATCGGCTCGCGTAATATATTTGATTCCCAATAAATGTTTTGTACTCAGTTTTGACATAATTCGAGTAGAGAGTGTGAGAGTAGAGAGTGTAGAGTAGAGAGTGTGAGAGTGACCCTTTACTCTACACTCTTTACTCTCTCACTCTTTACTACTACTCATATATATTTTATGATTGCCGCTTGATTTTTTTGCCCAATCTACTTTCAGGTATGCTTCGTCGAGGGCATCTACTGTGATACCTGTATAGTCGGGTTGTATCGGTAAATGTCGGTTAAAACGCCTGTCAACGAGCGACAGAAGTTCTACTTTATCGGGTCGTCCGTAATGTTGCAGGGCATCGAGGGCGGCGCGTATTGTGCGTCCGGTATATAGTACATCGTCAATGAGAACGACCTTTTGCCCATCCACCAAAAAGTGCATGTCGGTTTCGTTGGCAGCAAGGGGTTTGTTGCGTGTACGGAAATCGTCGCGGTAGAAAGTCACATCCAGTTTACCGTATCGGATAGCAGGAGTGTCCAGTATTTTTAGTAATTTTTTATAAATATGATTGGCAAATAATACGCCGCGTGGCTGCACCCCTACGAGACAGGTAGTACTGAAATCGCCATGATTTTCGATGAGCTGATGACAAAGTCGGTCAATGGTCAATTTAAATTTTTTACCTTCTAATATGACGCGGTCTTGCATTGATATTGTGATTCGTTTTTTTTATACCGATGTAAAGATAGGGATTCCATATTCAAATAACAAATTCCAAAATCAGGGAAGAAATGTATTTTTGTTTTTTGAAATTTGGTACTTGGAATTTCCAGCGATATATTTACTTTTTTTAGAAATAAATACATAAAAAAGTCGTTATTTTGCGTAAAATATAGCGTCAGAATAGTGATAAGCTGAGTGCAGAGCGGACTTCGATTTTGATGTCACATTAGGCGAGTGAACGAAGCGGAAAATGAGGACAATTGGTGGTAAAGATGCGGAATGGTGTCAGGCATTAGCAGGTAAAGTAGTGCGGAAAAAGAGACGTTTTAATTATTTTAAAATAAATTAGTTTTGTAAATTTTTAATTATTATATTTGTAATTCGTTTTATTATAATGAAAAATATTTTAAGATAAAAAAAATTCATTATTATTAAAAAATATAGTATAAAATATTTTTAAATTATTAAAAATAAATTTTTGTTATGAGATTATTAGTAATTATGTTGGGTATGTTGGTGAGTGGTTTTTGTACAGCATCTGATGATGTACAAAATATGGCAGATGATATGCGATATGCCATACAATTAGGGGCTTCTGCCCAACCGGATATGGCGAGATACAACAAAGTGAAACGCTACGGATACCTCTATACGGTGGATGCAGGTAATGGGATGCAGCGTGTCATGTTGGGTAGATTTACGAGTCGGGCGAAGGCTGATAAAGCCTTGCGAAGTGTAAAAGCGAAGGGTTTTAAGGATGCTTTTGTATCGGGTGGCAAGGTGGCAGGCAATACGGTTTATACGGTGCAGTATGCGTCTTATCTTTCTTCAGATAAAATTAATTGGAATAAATTGCAGGAAGTGGGTATGGCTCAGATAGATGCTGCCGATGGTAAGGTGAAGGTAGTGAGCGGGATGTTTTCCGAAAAAATCAGTGCAGATGAACATGCACGAGGCTTACGCAGTATGGGCTACAAAGATGCTTTTGTGCGTAAGGTCAACGACGGTATTTTGTTGGATGTAGGAACGAACTACGTCAGCAGTGGTGTGGTCACAAGTAGCGGTGTAGTAAGAAGTTCTGTATCAGCAGGTTATCACGAGAGTACACCTATGCAGGATTTGCCAATTTATGACAAATTGAGCACTTATGAACGCGATAATATCGTCGTGCTTAACGAGCATTACCATGTTATGATGTCACCTAATGATTTTGTGCCTTTAGGCGAATATACGCCCGGCACTTTGGGCGGTGTGGTCAGTCAACCTGTGACGCGGACCTACTCTACGGGAGAGGTGATTAGTACAACAACGCAACCTGTGACGACTTCATCTGTGATTTATACTCAATCGGGTGAAATCTATACAGGCGGCGGTACGGTAGTGAGTAGTACACCAACAAGTACGGTGGTGAGTAGTACCGAATATCGTATTCAGTTGGCAGCAGTACGCAATTACGATTCGACGCAGTATAGCAGTGTTGCGCCTTACGGCAATGTCACACTTGAACCCACAAATAATGGACTGAATCGTATTATACTAGGCAATTTTGCTACGATTGATGAAGCAAAAGCTGTCTTGGGTGTTGCCAAGCCCAACTTTCCGGGAGCTTATATTTTGCGCTATGATAGTGGCGTGAGAGGCGGAAAGGTGAATTGAAATGTAAAATGTAAAATAATAAATGTAAAATAATAAATGTAAAATGTAAAATAATAAATGTAAAATAATAAATGTAAAATGTAAAATAATAAATGTAAAATAATAA